>NZ_CFRCNA010000009.1:0-61289 GCF_986145555.1 Fannyhessea sp. | reverse complement strand
TCTGTCTGTCTGTCTGTCTGGGCGATTATGTTGCCGGTTTCAGCAAATGTCAATAGTAAATCGCGATAAAAATCATATTGTTTTTGCCTTGCATCAATTTCAGCAGGAAGACCGATGTTGAGGTCAGAGCAGATGGTGTCAAAGTTATCTAAACAAGCTACAACCTTTTTTTGTTTCTCTAATGGCGGTATAAGCAAACTGACTTTGTTTAATACTGTTTGAGTTAGACTTGGAACACCACCTGCGGTATTAAGTGATTCTATATGTTCTTTCTGCAACAAATAATACAGATATTTTGGAACTACTTTTTCTTCATCTATCTCAGTATAGAAAATTGTATCCACATTCCAAAATGGTTCTTCAACATAAAACAAGTTATTCAATGACCCTTTACGTGGAATCAGTACAGTTGGTTTATCATAACAGTATTGATTTACGTGAGTCATTACACCGCCAGAGCCGTAGACAGGATATTCACCTTCAAGTAAATGTTTATAGTCTTTACCATTTTTTATTGTTGCAAATTCAGACAATAACATCTTTTTAGAATCTTCATGGCTATTATTTGAAAGCAATGTGTCTCTATAATATTCATACTGCTTCTGACGAGCTGTAAGCTCCGCTGTAAGCTCCGCTGTAAGTAACGTGAAAGAGTCCAATATACGGACTATTTCACGTTGCACCTCCAACGGAGGTACGGGAATTTTAAACTCTTCGACAATGAAATTGTCGAGAGTCGGAATTCCAGCCTTTCTAACCTTTGACATGAAATAATATTCATTATTCTTCAAATAGTGATATAAGTAACGGTCATCTATCTCATCATTCTTGTCAATACAAAAGCATCCATCCGAAGACCAAAACTCCTTATCTGAATACGCAACTGTTCCAGCGGATGCCCCGACATTGATTATCATTACCATGTTTGCAGGTCTATTGGCTCTACCATAATACCCGAGCGGCTCTATTCCACCATGATATACAGGAATACTATTTTCTTCAGACAATTTATCTTTTGTTAATCGTTTCCCTCTTAATACTTTTGTGAAACTTGATATTTTTTTATATTCCACCCCATCAGGACACAACTCCTGAATCAATTCATCTAATCGGCTCATTCTTCTTCGCCTGCCTTCAGCATCTGATTAACCGCTTTATCGAAGTCAGAAGTAATTTTTTGCGTTTTGTTAAATTCCATATACTCAGCTACAGCCTTTTCTTTCGCCATTCTGCTGGATATTTTCCCTTTGTCATGCAAAATATCGTATTTGCGGAAAGCCAAAAACTCATTTACACTTCCAACAAATTCCTTCATAGTAAACGTATTTTCGCGCTCTATCAAGTCTTCTATATAATCAAAATATCCCGTTACCGCTCGTTCCAAACGGCGTATCTGTTTTTCCTCAAGATAGTTTTTAGCAACTGTAACATCCGATTTTAAAATTCTGCCATCAGGAGCATTTTTCCACGTAGTAAGCCCCATATGTTCTTTGTTTTTGTCGGCTTTGGTATAAACAATTTCTGCCGCAGTCCGTCCTACAATAGCATAATGAAATTTGTTCTGAATCATGGAATAAAAGTCATAGGTAAGCTGTGAATTTTTATCATAGTCGATGCTACATTCTGCAAAAATATCAGTAATCTGTTGCCATATACGACGCTCACTTGCTCGGATAGAGCGAACTCTTTCCAGCAATTCTTTGAAATAGTCGTTACCAAAGGCCGTTTTTCCCTGTTTTAAGCGTTCATCGTCCATGGCAAAACCTTTGAGCATATATTCTTTTAATACGCCTGTTGCCCAAATACGGAAACTAGTTGCACGTCGAGAGTTCACTCGGTAGCCAACTGAAATAATCGTATCAAGGTTGTAAAATGCAACTGGTTGCTTTACTCCATCAACACGCACTTTTTGCGTGTTGTTCTCTCTATTCAATTCGCCTTCATCAAAAACATTATTGATATGTTTTCGAATAGTAGATTCACTTTTGTCAAAAAGAATCGCCATTTGATTTGCTGTTATCCAAATTGATTCATTCTGAATAAATGCATTGACAGAAACATCTTCCTTTGCAGATTTATAAATTAAAAACCGAAATTCGTTACTCATACGCCCACCTCGATTTCTGCAATGATTTCATCAATTGCTTTTCTTAAGGTCTCTTCACGAGCAACGATTTCTTTGATTTCAGCATTCAGCTTTACAATATCGATTTTCTCTCTTGTATCCTCTGCTTCAACATAAGTTGATACAGAAAGGTTGTAATCATTTTTAGAAATCTCATCATAGGTTGCAAGATGCGAGAAATGCTCAATTTCACTGCGGTTAGCAAAACACTCTACAATCTTATCCATATTGTCTTGAGTAAGTTTATTATTGTTCGTAACCTTGATGCATTCATTTGTTGCATCAATAAATAAAGTCCTATTGTCTTTTTTGCCTTTCTTAAGCACCATAATGCAGGTGGCAATTGAAGTTCCAAAGAAAAGGTTAGGGGGTAACTGAATAATGCAGTCTACAAAGTTGTTATCAATAAGATATTTTCGTATTTTCTTTTCAGCTCCGCCACGGTACATAATGCCTGGAAAACATACAATCGCAGCCGTTCCATTTGATGCAAGCCATGAAAGTGAATGCATAATAAATGCAAGGTCAGCTTTGCTTTTTGGCGCAAGAACACCTGCAGGCGCAAAACGAGGATCGTTTATGAGTAATGGATTTTCATCACCAGCCCATTTAATAGAATATGGTGGATTTGAAACGATAAGTTCAAACGGCTCGTCATCCCAGTGCTGCGGAGCTATAAGGGTATCTTCACAAGCAATATTAAATTTATCAAAGTCAATGTCATGTAGGAACATATTGATACGGCAAAGGTTGTAGGTTGTAATATTGATTTCCTGTCCATAGAAACCATTACGAATCTTATCTCTGCCAAGTATTTTTTCGGCTTTTAAAAGTAGCGAACCACTGCCACAAGCTGGGTCATATACCTTATTGATTTCTGTTTTTCCAACTGTACCAAGTCTTGTAAGAAGTTCTGATACTTCAGCAGGAGTAAAAAACTCTCCACCCGATTTACCTGCATTTGATGCATACATTGCCATGAGGTATTCATAGGCATCACCGAATGCATCAATATCGTGATCCTTAACATCTCCAAGATTCATATCAGCCACACCATCAAGAAGCTTGCAGAGCTTTTCGTTTCTCTTTGCAACAGTAGAGCCAAGCTTATTGCTGTTTACATCAAAGTCATCAAAAAGACCTGCAAAGTCGGATTCTGATTCACTGCCTTTAGCAGACTCTTCAATGTGACGGAATACCTTTTCAAGTGTTTCATTAAGGTTTTCATCATCCTTAGCTTCTGCCCTTACATTACAAAAGAGCTCAGAAGGAAGGATAAAGAAACCTTTTTCTCGCACAAGTCCTTCCCTTGCTTCCCCTGCATCGTCATCAGACATCTGCGTGTAATCGAATTCAGTATTGCCGGCTTCAATTTCACCTGCGTTAATATAGTTAGCAATATTTTCAGAAATGTATCTGTAGAACATAGTGCCAAGTACATAGTTCTTAAAGTCCCAACCATCTACAGCACCACGCAGTTCATCTGCGATTGCCCATATAGCACGGTGAAGTTCATCACGTTCCTGTTCCTTCTTATTTTCGATAGCCATGATCTTTTTCCCTTCACTTTAAAATCAAGCCATGCCTCTTCTACATCTGAATAATCAACTATTACGCACACACGCCTGCTCCAGCAAAGCGCGCGCATCAGCTAGCGTAATTCTCGCAATGCTTACAGTCTTTGTATCAGGTTCTATCTTACCATGTGCTCAGGACAATAATTGCATGTACAGCAGCGACTACTTTCCGCGTTACGCTTTTGCGCAAACTTGTCATGTTTCGTCAAAACTTGAATACCAAAACTTAAATACCTAAACTTGAATACCAAAACTTGGATACCTAAAAAACTACTACATTTGGATACTCTCCATTTCTCTAAGCATTATCCTTTTCAGTTTATCTTGCATAGTTTCAGTCGCATTTTCATTAAAATGGACAATAAACCTCATAAGTTACTTTTCCAATCTTCTGTATGGTCTTAGTTCCTGTATTTTGTTCGTTTTTATTTTCGTGCATATAGTTTCCCTCCTGTTAGTTGCAATCAAAAAAAAGACGATAGAGTTTTATTTCTACCGCCTTTCACAAGTCTTATAGCTATTCATTGAATACCACTTTACCATTTACATATTAAATTTTCAAATTTTTATTGTTCAGCATTCCGCCAAACATCGTATGATACATATCCTTAGAAGATTCCTCTATCTTTGTAATACTTGATATTTTATTTCCTGCATCTTTTGATGAAGCTCCGCAAAGATAAAAGTCTTCATTTTCTGTTCCATAGTCAATAGCAATATATCTATCGTGATACCTTTTCCCTGCTACTTTCATCTTAAGATTGATATTAGGGTAATCTTTTCTAAAATCGTTTAGGATATTTTTTGTAAGCATATCCTTGTTTTTCACATTGTCGCTAAAGACTATAATTTCAACATTGTCTTTGGCAGCCCTTAATAATTCTAAGGTTTTCAAGCCTATATAGTTATCTATCACATAAATACTTTTCTTTGCAGACTTATATATTTTGGTATAGGCAACATCTGCTTCAATCTTATCTCCGTTCATTAAAAGGAAATGCTTGTATGTGTCTGGATCTATAAAATTATCCATCACCTTTTTCAAATCTTCTTTTGTAGCTAAAGTACTAATTTTATTGTTTATTGTTGCTATATCCTTTGTATTTTGGTTTGTCTGCACTGCTATTTGTAATAATTCTTTCGAGGTGATAAAGTCTTGGTTTTCAACTATAAAATCTTTCATCTGCTTAAACATTCGTATTAAAGCCTTGCTTTGTTTGACAGCAAGTTCTCCTCTTAATACAGTCATCAGCATATAAATACCTTGTTCTGTAAAGGCATAAGGCATATATCTTCTACCGCCTGAACCTTCATCTGATTTTGAGGTCAAAAATTTTGACCTCAAAAATTCCCATTCATTTTTGGTAAGTTGAAATCTAAAATCTTCATCAAATTTTTCTATGTTATTCTTAACTTGCTGATTAAATGTTTTTGTTTCATATCCATATATTTCAGCAAGTTCAAAGTCAAGCATAACCTTTTGACCTCGTATATAGTAAATCTTGCTTTTCATTGTAGTTTCATCTATCACTACAATTTCTCTGTTTTCTTCCGCCATGAAATGCACCTCCAACATTAGTCCTGTGAGTGGGTGATATTCTCCCCTGGGTATATCTACTTTTTCACTCTCCAATATCTTTGCTATTCGATACGGACCATTGCCTTGCATGGTCATATTGAATAATATTTATCGGGTTATTTCCCAAAAACACTCTTGCCTAAATAGCACACTCGCCTGCTCCAGCAAAGCACATGCATATCATCTAGCGTAATTCTCGTAATGCTTACAGTCTTTGTATCAGGTTCTATCTTACCATGTGTGCTGGACAAGAATTTCATGTCACCGCGCGCTCTTTAAACAAAAAAAACAGCCGACATGTGTCGGCTGTTTTAACTCAAACTTAAACGAGGTTGTTTATTGGCGCATTAACGAGCGCATACGCGCCACGCACCACACGCGCTAACGAGCGCACCACGCGCCGCGCGTACGCGCGATACGCAAACCTACTCGTCTTGTTTATCACTATCCGCGCTGTCTTGCTTCATAACGCTTGAAAGCAAGTCGCCTAAGGAATCAAGATCCTCGTTGATAATATCGCTATCTTCGCTATCATCATGCTCATCGGAATCTGCACCACCAATAAACTCATCTTCGGTAAAGTGATGCGTTGCAGGAGCAGCAGTTCCAAGCATAATGTCGTTATCAGGATCAGGCGAGAACACCATGTTCAACAGCTGCGAAAGATCTTCGCTGTCGGCTTCGTCCTCATCGGGCTCCAAGATATACAGCAAGTTACGCGCCTCAAGACCCTCGCGAAGCTCTTCAATTGCTTTCGCACCAATACCGTCAATACGCAGCAGCTCGTCCTCGGTCTTGCCAATAAGATCGCCCACGGTTTCTATACCAACTTCGCTGAATTTATTTGTCCAGCGTTGCGATACACCAAGGTCGTCAAACAGATAAAGCTTAGCATCCTCGGTAGAAAGCGAGCGGCCGTTCTTAGAGTAAACACCATTGTTGGAGTAATCCTCACCAATCCAGTCAAGCTGCTTGGGGAGCTGCTCTTCAATATCTTTAAGCTCATCGGGTGCCCAATCGGGGAGCGCTTTTGCGTTAGGAGAGGTAGGTCCATCAACAGCTTGACCCTTATACGTAAGCTGAACATCATCATACGCTTTAAGTCCAGTACCTGCAGGAATCTTCTTTCCAGCAATTACGTTAGACTTAAGGTCAAGTAAGTGGTCGGTTTCGCCCTTAATAGCAGACTCGGTTAAGACACCTGCCGTACGGATAAACGACGCGCTCGAAAGCCACGAATCAATTGAGGACGCAACTTTAAGCGTACCCAAAATAACCGCTTCTGCCTCGGGAACTTTACCACCTGCAGCGCTAATGTTTGCAACCGTATTGGCAAATACGTATCTATCAACATACTGACCAAGCAGGTATTGCGAATCGCCCGGATTGGTAATTTGAACACGGCGCAACATCTGACGTGCAATAACCTCGATGTGTTTGTCGTTAAGGTCTACACCTTGTGAGGTATAAACGTCTTTAACCGACTTAACAAAGGTGTGCATGGTTTCTTCGATACCAGTTAAGCTGCGTAAAACTCTAAAGTTAACAAAGCCGCGAGTGATCTGATCACCAGGCTCAACTTCGCAACCATCTTCGATACCAGGCATAAAGCGAACCGACGCAGGAACACGCCACTGTGCAAGAATACGGCTTTCGTCGTCTTTATCGGTAATGCTAATTTGGTACTCGGTTTGCTCGGGCGTAATGTGCAAAATACCACTGAATGCAGCAAGATCGGCTTCGCGTCCCAAAATCTTTTCGTTAACGTTGCCAACAACGTCGAACATACGAGCAACCGTAGGCAAACCTTGCGTAATATCCTCGGCACCTGCAACACCACCAGAGTGAATGGTACGCATCGTAAGCTGGGTACCAGGCTCACCAATGGACTGAGCAGCAATAATACCAACTGAAGTTCCAATGTTTACGGGACGACGTGTAGACAAGTCCCAACCATAGCACTTTTGACAAACACCATAACGAGACTTACAGGTAAGCAGCGCACGAAGCACAACGCTTTTAAGACCAGCGTCAACAAGCTTTTGCAAGTCTTGCTTTGAAGAGATGTAAGAGTCTTTGGCAAACAAAACTTCACCCGTCTGGGGATCACAAATATCTTGCAAAACGCAACGACCCACCAGATCCATATCAACATCGTTTTCGCCCGGCTTAATAAGCTTATAGGTTACGCCGTCTACGGTTTCGCAGTCTTCTTCGCGAACAATAACGTCTTGCGCAACGTCTACCAGCCTACGTGTTAAGTAACCAGAGTCAGAGGTGTGCGATGCCGTATCTACCAAACCTTTACGTGCACCATAGGTAGAAATAAAGTACTCAAGCGGCTCTAGACCCTCGCGGAAGTTTGCTTTAATAGGCAAGTCGATGGTATCACCAGACATATCGGCCATCAAACCACGCATACCAGCAAGCTGACGAAGCTGCGTTTTAGAACCACGAGCTCCCGAATCTGCCATCATGTAAATGGGGTTGTCTTCGTTAAAGCCCTCGAGCATTTCAGAACCCAAGTGCTCGGTGCAGTCGGTCCATACGTTAATTACTTCGCTGTGACGCTCTTTTTCTGACAAGAAGCCGTCTTCGTAGTACTCGTTAATTTGGTCTACTTTACCTTGTGCTTCTTCCAAAAGCTGAGGTTTATCATCTGGAATAATAGCGTCCCAAACAGAAACAGTTAAGCCTGCCTGAGTTGCATAATGGAAGCCCACGTGCTTAATTGCGTCCAAAATGGGCTCTACGCGAGAAAGCGTATAGCGGTCGCAGCAATCGTTAACCAAGGTAGCAATGTCGCCTTTAGCCATCTTAAAGTTCATGTATGGATAGTCGTTGGGCAGGCATTGACGATTAACAATAATGCGTCCAATAGAAGTTTCAAAACGAACAGGATCGCCGCTTAAATCGATTTCTTCAAGCTTGCCACGAGCAGAATACGTGCGGAAATAAGGCTTTCCGTCAACGGTTGCATTTGCATCTGCTGCGGTAAGGCGTACAAAAATGTGTGCTTGAATATCAATACCAGTAAGCGCGTTATAAGACGCCAGTGCATCATCAAAATCTGAGAACACACGACCCTCACCAGCAAGGCCGTCTTTTTGTGTGGTAAGGAAGTACACACCAAAGACCATGTCTTGCGATGGAATATTTAACACTTTACCCGATGCAGGTGAGCGCAAGTTATTGCTTGAAAGCATAAGAACACGCGCCTCGGTTTGTGCCTGCGTAGAAAGTGGCACGTGAACCGACATTTGGTCACCGTCGAAGTCTGCGTTAAACGGAGCACATGCTAATGGATGTAAGTGGATGGCTTTACCTTCTACCAAAACAGGCTCAAATGCCTGAATTGAAAGACGGTGAAGCGTTGGGGCACGGTTAAGCAGTACCAAACGGCCGCGAATAACCTCGTCCAAAATATCCCAAACCATAGCAGAGCCACGGTCGATAGCGCGCTTTGCACCCTTAATATTTTCAGCTTTGTTAAGTTCTACCAAACGGCGCATGACAAAGGGCTTAAAGAGCTCAAGAGCCATAACCGAAGGCAAACCGCATTGGTGAAGCTTAAGACGTGGGTCAACAACGATAACCGAACGACCAGAATAGTCTACACGCTTACCAAGCAAGTTTTGACGGAAACGACCTTGTTTACCTTTAAGCGATTCTGCCAAAGACTTTAAGGGGCGGCCGCCACGACCAGTTACCGGGCGTCCACGACGGCCGTTATCAAACAGTGCGTCTACCGACTCTTGGAGCATACGTTTTTCGTTATTTACAATAATTGCAGGCGCATCAAGGTTAAGCAAACGCTTTAAGCGGTTGTTACGGTTGATGACACGACGATACAAATCGTTTAAGTCAGACGCTGCAAAACGGCCACCGTCGAGCTGTACCATAGGACGTAAATCGGGTGGAATAACAGGGATAACGTCGAGAATCATGTTGGCAGGGTCATTGTTACCCTTCAAAAATGCGTCAACAATTTCCAAACGTTTGACCGCACGCTCGCGACGTTGCTTTTGAGAGTCGTCAGAAGCAATAATCTTACGTAATTCGGTTGCTTCTTTTTCCAGATCAACGCTGTGCAACAAATCGCGGATAGCGCCTGCGCCCATGTCGCCCTTAAAATACATCTTATAGTAACGACGCATTTCAGAGAACAGCGACTCATCAGAAATAAGCTCGCGGCACTCAAGCTGCATAAACTTGGTAAACGCCTCTTTGCGCAAGCGTTTTTCGTCTGCATACTCTTCGCGAAGATCAACAATACCGCGTTCAATTTCTTCGGCAGAAAGCGGCTCTAAATCGCTAAACTCTGGGTCATCGTCTGATGACTCACCTTGCGCACGCAGGCGTGCAATTTCGTCTTCGCACTCTGCATCAAGTTCTTCAAGGTCGGCTTGAAGCTCTTCTTTAAGGTCTTGAGCATCTTGCTCGCGTGCTTCGGTGTCAACTTCGGTAATAACGTAGGACGCAAAGTAAAGAATTTTCTCAAGATCTTTGCTCTTCATGTCCAAAAGGCGGGCAAGAGGAAACGTTGCTGGGCTCTTAAAGTACCAAATGTGCGAAACAGGAGCAGCCAGTTCGATATGACCCATGCGATCACGACGAACCTTTGCGCTGGTAATTTCTACACCACAACGCTCACAAACAATGCCTCTAAAGCGAATGCCTTTATATTTACCGCAGGCACATTCCCAGTCTTTTACAGGACCAAAAATCTTTTCGCAGAAAAGTCCGTCCTTTTCAGGCTTAAGCGTGCGGTAGTTGATTGTTTCGTCTTTCTTGACTTCACCACATGACCAACCGCGAATGTCATCCGCGCTGGCAAGGGAAATCTTGATAGCATCGAAATCTGTGGAATCAAAGTCTGCCACGTTCGCTACTCCTTATCCTTGAGCGTGCCGCCAATAAGAACCTCATCGGAATGATGAGACATAATTGTTGATCCGCCAATTAAATCATCAGCAGAATCGGCATGTGCAAATACATCGACCGCCTCGGGTTTGTCTTCTTGCTCCACAGGCTTGGCCGGAACATTTTCTTTATAAACAATAGGTTCAATGTTAAGTGCAAGAGAACGAATCTCTTTTACCAAAACCTTAAACGACTCGGGGATACCCGGACGAGGTGCGTTTTCGCCCTTAACGATAGACTCATACGTCTTAACACGGCCGTTGGTATCGTCAGATTTAACGGTCATAAGCTCGTGCAATACATTGGACGCACCGTATGCATACAAAGCCCAAACTTCCATCTCACCAAAACGCTGACCACCAAATTGAGCTTTACCACCCAAAGGTTGCTGCGTAACAAGAGAGTAAGGACCAGTTGAACGAGCGTGAATTTTATCGTCTACCATGTGGCCAAGCTTTAAGATGTAAGAAGTTCCAACGGTAATGGGGCTCTTAAATGCTTCACCAGTTCGACCATCATAAAGCGTGGTTTTACCTTGTTCGTTAAGCTGAGGAACAAATGCTTTGTTCATGCGCTTGCCATAGGTGCGCATAGCTTTGTTAATCATGTTGATGTTGGTACGGCGAATTGCGTCGGCAACTTCTACATCGGTTGCACCGTCGAAGATAGGCGTTGAAACAAACATAGGTCCTTCTACAACCTTGTCTGAGTTCTCGCTGTCTACGTCGTAACCATGGCTTGCAGCCCAACCTAAGTGGCACTCAAGCAGCTGACCAACATTCATACGAGAAGGTACACCCAACGGGTCTAACAATACGTCAATAGGAGTACCGTCTGCCATATACGGCATGTCTTCAACAGGTAAGACGTTACAAATAACACCCTTGTTACCGTGACGACCAGAAATCTTATCGCCTTGTTGAATTTTTCTGCGTTGAGCAACAAATACGCGAATAAGCTCTTTAACTCCTGGAGGAAGCTCGTTTTCTTTAGATTTATCTTCGGGACGAACAAAACGAACAACATCTACAACGCGGCCGTATGCACCGTGTGGCATTCTAAGCGAGGTATCGCGAACGTCTTGTGCACGGTTACCAAAGATTGCAGCAATAAGGCGTTGTTCTGGAGTTGGAGCAGGCTCACCTTTAGGAGTAACCTTACCTACCAAAATATCGCCAGGGCCAACTTCGGCACCAATGCGAACAATACCGTCTTCGTCCAAATTAGCAAGTGCTTCTTCGGATTGGTTAGGAATTTCACGAGTAATTTCCTCGGCATGTTTTGCAGAGATGTCGCGCGCGTCAACTTCGTGACGAGAGATATTAACAGAGGTTAACAAGTCGTCTTGAACAAGGCGCTCAGAAACAACGATACCGTCCTCGTAGTTATAACCTTCCCAAGGCATGTAGGCAACGGTTAAGTTAACACCTAATGCAAGCTCGCCTTTATCAATGGATGTACCATCGGTAAGAGGCTGACCTTGCTCAACCTTTTGGCCTACTTTTACCACAGGACGGTGGTTAATGCAGGTGCTTTGGTTAGAACGTTGGTACTTGGGGAAGTCATAGCGCTCAAAACCGTCCTCGGTTTGAACAACGGCGTGCGAAGCGTCTACCTCTACAACTTCGCCGGCATGAGTGGCCATAACCGACTCGCCAGAATCGTAGGCTGCAGCACGCTCAAGACCAGTTCCAACATAAGGAGCGTGAGGCTTAATTAAAGGCACGGCCTGACGCTGCATGTTTGCGCCCATGAGCGTACGCTTTGCGTCGTCGTGCTCAAGGAACGGAATAAGGTTAGCAGCAGCTGAAAGCATCTGAGAAGGAGACACGTCCATGTAGTCTACGTCGTTAACGTCTACTTCACTTGGCGCACCAAAGGTACCGTCGAAGTTGCGTGTACGCGCAACAACAGTTTCGGGATAATAAATTTTTCCATGAGCGTCTGTTGCAACAAAACGACCCGTCTTTGGATCTACAGGAACATCTGCAGGAACAATAACGTGATGCTCCTCTTCGTCTGCTATCATCCAATCAATTTCATCGGTAACCTTGCCGTCTACAATCTTGCGGTATGGTGCTTCGATAAATCCATACTCATTAACGTGGGCAAACAGCGCAAGAGAGCCAATAAGACCAATGTTTGGACCTTCAGGCGTTTCGATAGGACACATACGCGAATAGTGAGAGTTGTGAACGTCGCGCACTGCGGTAGGAACATTAGTACGACGGCTTGAGCCAGACTTATGACCTGCCAAACCACCAGGTCCTAATGCAGAAAGACGACGCTTGTGCGTAAGGCCAGCAAGTGGGTTTGACTGATCCATAAACTGCGACAGCTGTGAGGAGCCAAAGAACTCTTTAATAGCCGCTACAATTGGGCGGATATTGATAAGAGACTGTGGCGAGATGTCGTCGGGGTCTTGCGTTGCCATACGCTCGCGAATAACGCGCTCCATACGGCTTAAACCAATGCGGAACTGATTTTGTACCAGCTCGCCTACCGTACGGACACGTCTGTTACCAAAGTGGTCGATATCATCGGTCTTTTTGGTGGTATCTCCTGCATGAAGGGCAAGCAGATAACGAAGAGCTGCAACAATATCTTCTTTAGTAAGAATCTTTACACTTGGATCAATGTCAAGTGCAAGCTTTTTGTTAACTTTATAACGACCTACGCGTGCCAAATCATAACGCTGATTATTAAAATACAATCCTTCGATAAGCGAACGAGCAGAATCTACCGCAGGTGGCTCACCGGGGCGTTGACGACGATAAATTTCGATAAGAGCGTCCTCACGCGTGGTTGCAACATCGCGCTGAAGCGTTGCTTTAACGATCTCGGAATCGCCCAAAAGCTTGATGATTTCTTCGTCGGACTCGGCAATGCCTAACGCACGAAGCAGCAGCGTTGCATTCTGACGACGTTTGCGGTCGATGGATACAACAAGATGGCCGTGCTTGTCCACTTCAAACTCAAGCCAAGCACCACGTGCAGGAATAAACTGAACATGATGCGTTTGGACTCCGTTATCCATTTCTTCTGAGAAATAAACACCAGGAGATCTAACAAGCTGAGAAACAACTACGCGCTCGGTACCGTTGATTACAAAGGTACCGCGATCGGTCATGAGAGGGAAATCTCCCATAAACACGAGCTGCTCCTTCATTTCGCCCGTTTCTTTATTGATAAAGCGAACGTTTACAAGAAGAGGAGCTTGATACGAAATATCTTTAGCTCTACACTCGGCAATGGTGTGTGGTGGATCACTAAACTGATGAGCACCAAAGGTCACCTCCATTGTTTTAGTAGAGTTCTCTATAGGAGAAAACTCCATGAACGACTCAGCAAGACCATCGGTCATGAATCGTGCAAAGGACTCTTTCTGCACAGAGATTAAATTAGGGAGCTCCATAGTAGGAGCAATCTTGGAGAAGCTTACGCGGTCGCGCTGCTTCGGTCTATCACCATGGATTGATTTTAATTTAGGCACCAGGCTTTTCCTCCTTCAAAAGGGTGGGAGGCGGCAATTGTCGCAACGTAACAATTTAGCTAAGGTTATGACAGTCGTCAATATCAGACCTTGACATACTTTACGCTTAGGACTAGATTTTCGATTTCACCATGTATAAACAGGCATTTCTTAAAATCAGCTCACACTCATATATGGAGAGCATGTGAGGGGTTAGCAGAAACTGCACAGAATCTACACAGTTCAAACATATGACAAAAAGAGCTAGATCCAAGCGAATCTAGCTCTTCTTTTATGTATCACCTAAAAATTAGGCGCTTAAGAGGTGGTTGTTACTTAAGAGTAACAGAAGCACCTGCCTCCTCGAGTTGCTTTTTAGCAGCTTCAGCGTCTTCTTTCTTTGCGCCTTCAAGAAGTACCTTAGGAGCAGCCTCAACAGCGTCCTTAGCCTCTTTAAGACCAAGAGAAGTAAGAGAGCGAACAACCTTAATAACAGCAATCTTGTTAGAACCTACAGAAGTAAGCTCAACGTCAAAGTTGGTCTTCTCTTCTTCTGCAGGAGCAGCGCCAGCAGCAGGAGCAGCAGCAACTGCTACAGGAGCAGCAGCGGATACGCCAAATACGTCTTCAAGTTCGTGAACGAGCTCAGAAAGCTCGAGGGCTGGCATCTCTTTAAGAGCCTCAATGATTTCATCTTTAGTTACAGCCATTGTATTCTCCTTATACAATCGGGGCTTTCGCCCTTTAATTTACTAAGACGGCAAGCATAAAGCCTGACCTGTGCGCTTAAATCTAAGCAGCGTTTTTCTTTTCGGCAACTGCGTCCAAAGCGGTAACAAGTCCACGAGCAGGACCTGCGCAAACAGAAGCAATGCCAGACAGAGGACTACCAAGAACGTAAACGAGTTTAGCAACAAGCTCATCACGGCTGGCAAGCTCGGCGTAAGCTTTAGCACCTTGTGCATCAAGAGCTTTACCATCGGCTAATGCGCCAACCCATTCGATCTTTTTAAGAGCCTCAGCTTGCTTTTTGATAACTTTAGCTGCATCAACAGGATCGTTTTCGTAGAACACGTATGCACATGTTCCTTCAAGACCGCTAATCTCGGGAAGATCGGCATTCTTAAGAGCAATCTTAACAATGTTGTTCTTGTAAACCTTCATGTGAGCTCCCGCTTCGCGAAGAGCACGACGAAGACCTTGTGTCTCTTTAACGGTAAGACCGCGATAGTCAATAACAAAAACACCTTTGGAGTTCTCAATTGATTGGGCAGCCTTATCGAGCATAGAAATATTAAGTTTGTTAGGCATAGATACACCTCCTTATGTTTTACTCGGGCACGAGCGCTGACGCGAGCGAGCCTTCATAAAAAAGACCCTGCCTGGCTTATGCCAAAGCGGGGTCTACAAGAAGACGATTCTTAAGACCACCTCGGCAGGCGGTTATACACCATGTGTACTCCCTTTAAGCTTCTAGACGAAGCACCGGCTGTCTTTGGCAGCGAACGTGCTATGTGCACTTGAGCAGATTGGTATCTGCAACTTCTCTATTGTAGCTAACTTTTAGGGATGCGCAAGGTTCACAGGCAAAATATGTGGTAAATTGCTGGTCCTACATATGATTGCCATATATGCATCCAAGCCTTGCTATGCAGGGACTCATTATTCCTGTGCGTAGAAACGTTTGCCTATCTTATATACGGGCAAAATTACTATGATGAGAGACCCTCGTTATGCATGATAGATGAATCCACATCTGTCTCAACAAAATTGATCAATATTTTTCAATGAAGTGCGGCTAAAGTAGCTAAGAAAAACCTCGTCCAGAACAAACTGGACGAGGAAGATTCGCGCTTTATTGCGATTGCGTCTACTGGCAAACGCGTTTATGCCTCGGTAAAGTTACGCGTTACAGAAGTATCAGCTTTAACGCCAGGACCCATTGTAGAAGAAAATACAACGGACTTAACATAACGACCTTTAGTACTTGAAGGCTTAACGCGCAGAAGCTCGGTGAAAAGTGCACCGTAGTTCTCTGCTAAGTCGTTAAGATCAAAGGAAACTTTACCCATAGGAACGTGGCAAATACCATAACGATCAGCACGATACTCAACACGACCTGCTTTAAGCTCGCCTACCATCTTTGCAACATCCATGGTTACGGTACCAAGCTTGGGGTTTGGCATTAAACCACGAGGTCCTAAAATTCTACCAAGACGACCAACTTTGCCCATAAGGTTAGGTGTTGCAATAACAGCATCAAAGTTGATAACACCTTTTTGAATGTCTTCCATCAAGTCGTCGGAACCAACAATATCTGCGCCAGCTTCTTGAGCTTCGCGAGCCTTGTCGCCCTCGGCAAATACTGCCACACGAACAGTTTTACCTGTTCCGTGAGGAAGAGAAATAGAACCACGAACGTTTTGATCTGCTTTACGCGTATCAACGCCCAAACGAATTGCAACTTCAACGGTCTCGTCAAACTTTGCAGATGAAAGCTCCTTAACAAGCTGAAGAGCTTCCTTGGGAGTGTAGAGTTTAGCTGCTTCTACTTTAACAGCAGCGTTACGATAGTTCTTTCCATGCTTTGGCATAAAAGCTACCTCCTTTAGGTAGTTGGGTGGTTATAACGGACGCCAATGTCCTCCCACATGAATACAAAAGCTCTGATGTTCCTTTTGAGTGGCAAGCAATTCTATAGACTTACAAGTGACCCAAAAAGTATTCAGAAAAGTGTTACTACTCAGCAACCGTAACACCCATAGAACGAGCGGTACCTGCAACGATCTTTTTAGCAGCCTCAATGTCGTTTGCATTAAGGTCGGGCATCTTGATTTCGGCAATTTTGGTTAACTGCTCTTGAGTAAGTTGTCCAACTTTGTCGCGTTGAGGAACGCCAGAACCGCCTTTAATACCAAGCTCCTTGATAATAAGCTTAGCTGCAGGTGGAGTTTTGCATACAAAATCAAAGCTGCGATCTTCGTAAACGGAAATCTCAACAGGGATAATGTCTCCACCCTTGTCTGCAGTAGCCGCGTTAAATGCTTGGCAGAACTGCATAATGTTAACCTGAGCTGCACCCAAGGTAGAACCAATTGGAGGTGCAGGAGTGGCTTTACCTGCAGGAATCTGCAGCTTAATAAACTTTACAACTTTCTTAGCCATAATGCTCCCTTGGTGTTGTTTGAGAATCTTATTCTCAAAGCTACCCATACTATCTCTTGCATGCTGAGAAGCATATTCTTTCGAATACAACATGCACATCATTCATATCTTACCTGTTTTATGAGCAGTAAAGCAGGTAAGAGAATGTCAAACTTGTGGCTTTATACAAGCCTCGTAGAAAAGCTTAACTTCGCTTTGCTACGCAATAACTTCCACTTGATTCATGGTAAGCTCAACTGGAGTTTCGCGGCCGAAGATGGTAAGCGAAACTTTAAGCTTACCTGCTTCAACCATAACCTCGGTAATTTTGCCTTCAAACTTTTCAAGCGGACCTTGGATAACACGCACAGCCATTCCCACTTCAAAATCGGTGGTGATGCTTTGTGGCGTAACCTTTTCTTGAGAAGCGTTTGATTTTCTCATCATTTTATTAAATTCAGAACGACGAAGCGGTGCAGGCTTTCCATCAATACCAACAAAACCCGTTACGCCGTTCGTATTACGCACAACTGCCCACGAATTATCGTCGACTTCCATGCGAACCAAAACGTAACCAGGGAAGACGTTGGTTTCAACGTTCTTACGTTTTCCATCGCTTTTAACCTGTACAACTTCCTCGGTTGGAATTTTAATATCAACAATCTGATCTTCAAGACCATACGTTTCTATACGGTGTTCAAGATCTGACTTAACCTTATTTTCGTACCCTGAATAGGTGTGAATTACATACCAATGCTTTGCCACAACTAACCTCTCAAACCTGTGAAGCTCACGAGCAGAGCTACAAACCCTGTATCTACAAGCCAAATAGCCAGCCCGCAAACAACGAGCGCACAAATAACGGCACCTGAATAATTCTTAAGCTCAGGTTTGCTTGGCCATACCACACGATGCATTTCGGTTTTAACGGCTTTAAAATAGGTTTTAATGCGTCCTCCGTTAGCCTTTTTTGCATCAGACTTGGAGTGCTTACGCGATGGCTGAAGAGAAGACTGAACCGCCTTAGTAGACGATGTTGTTGCCTCGTCACTAGCAGCATCAGCAGCCATGCGTTCACGCTCTTGCGAACGTGCTTGACGAGCACTTCTCCTTTGTCGCTCTTTTTTTGCCATCAGTTCACTCCTTTAGAGCTCTTCTAAGTATGCATGAAACCGGCTCTCTTCTAAATGAAGAAAGCCGGTGGTATTTCTGGCAGGCCAGGTAGGACTCGAACCCACAACGAACGGTTTTGGAGACCGCCGCTCTACCATTGGAGCTACTGGCCTAATTACATCCGCTAATTAGCGGGTTTCCCTATGAAGGGTGTGTTTATGACACCACGGACAATATTTCTTAAGCTCCATACGATCTGGAGTGTTGGACTTATTTTTGTCCGTAGTATAGTTGCGACGCTTGCAATCGGTGCATGCAAGAGTAACTAAAGTACGCATAAATCCTCCTGTAACTGTTGCCTTCGATAAGACAACACGATAGCTAACGCTATCATTCAACAGTTAAGACTGTCAATAATTGTTTAAGCAAATTACAGAACTTAACAAAACCACCAAATTATCAAACATCGCAGCAAGTCATCTGAGTGATTTCTTCTGTATAACTAAAACGGTAAAATAGGTCCAGCGTCCCTATGTGGAGCACCGGACCTATTGTTTGCTGTAATAAACCTTACGGAATTTAGCAAGCAAACGTGAATGTACTACTCAATAATGGTAGATACACGACCATCGCCTACGGTGTGGCCACCTTCACGAATAGCGAACTTAAGACCTTCCTCCATAGCAATGGGGTGAATAAGTTCACAAGTAACGGTTACGTGGTCGCCAGGCATAGCCATCTCTACTTTACCACCGTTGGCATCGGTAAGAGCTTGTACGTCACCGGTTACGTCAGTGGTGCGGAAGTAGAACTGAGGACGGTATCCAGAGAAGAATGGAGTGTGACGTCCACCTTCGTCTTTAGTAAGAACATAGATCTCGCCAGTGAACTTCTTGTGAGGAGTTACTGAACCAGGTTTGCAGAGAACCTGTCCACGTTGGATATCTTCACGTTTAATACCACGAAGAAGAATACCTACGTTGTCTCCTGCTTCACAGAAGTCAAGAGTCTTACGGAACATTTCGATACCAGTAGCAACGGTAGATTGAGTATCTTTAATACCAACAATCTCAACGGTGTCGTTAAGCTTAAGCTCACCACGCTCAACACGACCAGTAGCAACGGTACCACGACCAGAAATGGTCATAACGTCTTCTACAGCCATCAAGAATGGCTTCTCGTTGTCACGAGCAGGGGTTGGAATGTAGGAGTCAACAGTGTGCATAAGCTCTACAACAGAGTCTACCCACTTTTGCTCGCCATTCAAAGCACCAAGAGCAGAACCACGGATGATAGGAATATCGTCTCCAGGGAAGTCATATTCGCTCAAGAGGTCACGAGTTTCCATTTCAACGAGGTCGATAAGCTCTTCATCGTCTACCATGTCGCATTTGTTAAGGAATACGATGATGTAAGGAACACCTACTTGGCGAGCAAGCAAGATATGCTCACGAGTTTGAGCCATAGGACCATCGGTAGCAGCAATTACGAGGATTGCACCATCCATCTGAGCTGCACCAGAAATCATGTTCTTAACGTAGTCGGCGTGACCTGGGCAGTCTACGTGTGCATAGTGGCGCTCCCAAGTTTCGTACTCAATGTGAGCAACGTTAATGGTAATACCACGTTGACGCTCTTCAGGAGCCTTGTCGATGTTCTCGAAAGCGGTGAAGTCTGCTTTGCAGCCCTCTTGCTCGGAGAGAACCTTGGTGATGGCTGCAGTTAAGGTAGTCTTACCATGGTCGACGTGACCAATCGTACCAATGTTAACATGCGGCTTACTACGATCAAATTTCTCTTTGGCCATTGCCGTCCTCCTCTGTGAAAAACAACCTTATCGGCCATTCACTTCTACACGTACTTCCAACTAGAGAGGAGTTGAAAGTAACTTTTTTTTAAACGGTTTTCACCGTTAATTTCCTGGTACCGGTGACTGGATTCGAACCAGTGGCATCACGGGTATGAGCCGTGTGCTCTAACCAGCTGAGCTACACCGGCATAAATGCCTGAACAATGGAGCCCGCGACCGGACTTGAACCGGTGACCTCTTCGTTACCAACGAAGTGCTCTACCGACTGAGCTACACGGGCGAAATGGTGGGGGTGCTTGGACTCGAACCAAGGAACCTGAAAGGAGCGGATTTACAGTCCGCCGCAGTTGCCGCTGTGCCACACCCCCATATTTTCAAGCTTCCCACGAACTCTCGTCGTTGTGTTTTCTTCAGCGAAGACATACACATTTGTGAGTTTTTCTTGACTCAATCTTGTTCATGAGCGTAAGCATATTACGACTGAATTTTATTCTTGTCAACCTCTACCACTGAACCGCGCGTATCCATATCATATTTCCACCATAATTGGCAAAACTCGCCGATAGCTCGTTGACATTAGGAGGACTTTTATGATGGCTTTTATGATGGATTTTATTGCAAAGCTTTATGCTGTGCCTCACGCTTGCTCTTATGGTGACTCTTATGCTTGCCTGACACGCCTCTTATGGTTGATGGCAATTCTTATGCCAACTCTTATACACGCCAACAATACACACATGACATCAAGATACAAAAAAACCAAGCCGAAGCTTGGTTTGTTTAATTCAGTGGAGCTGGCGATAGGGCTCGAACCTACAACAACTGGTTTACAAAACCAGGGCTCTACCATTGAGCTACGCCAGCATTGCACTATGCATAATATCGTGTTCTTATTTTTTTTGCTACTGTTTTTTGCAAAATCGCCCAAATTTGGCAAAGTTCCACAATTTGCCGACAACAGGTGCCTGAAATAATATAAAGCGTTTGCGCAGGTGATATTTGTTGTAGTTGTCGACGTTTGCACAGGTAGCAAGACCCGTCTTTAGAAGTTAGCACTAGAATCCTTAGATCACATACGCATAAAGAAAAGAATATACTTCTGAGACAAACATGGATGAAAGATGCACGTACGAGATCTATCACAATCTGTGGAGGATACAAGAGTCCTTTAGAGTCATGAAAACAGATTTAGACGCACGACCTGTGTATCTCCAGAAAGATGATAGTATCAAAGGGCATTTCCTCATCTGTTTTCTGACTGTATTGTGTGAGCGTATCTTGCAATTTAAGGTGCTTAATAACAACTTTTCATCAAGCGATCTATTTCGTTTCTTCAAGGAGTTTAGGGTAGTAAAAGATGGAAGCAAGTATGTAAACACAACGAGATTCACACCCCTTATTGCAGAATTGGAACGGATGTTCGATCTTCCTCTAACCAATTATTATTTATCACCTAAACAGATTGAACGTATTACGAACTGCAAAGTATAAGCAAAGAAGAGGGGCGGAGGAAAGGAAGGGAGCATGCTTTAATCGTATGTTCCCTTATTAAACGCTTGTATGCTGTCTTTCGTGATTAGTTGTATGATCAAACTACTTGACTAGCACCATTTTTGAATGTTGGATACCAAAGTCAGGTAGTATACACCCAATTTATATTGTGCGCGTATGGGTATCGCAGGACAGTCTATGGGTGGTGCTATAGGATACTCTCCTTAGAAAATCACCGCACGCCACCTAACACATTATCAGAGGTTAAAACATACCGTGTTTCAATAAACCTAAAGATAAAAAAGGCTGGCAAAAGCCAGCCTTTTTGAGATATGCACATAGTCTGTGGTGACTACAACGACGGACTCCGTCCGTATAGGTATACAGCGACCCAACTATTCAGCAGCTATGTCCTTATGCAGCGTTTTCTTGAGGAAATTAACCATAAATGCGCCAAATAGACCACCTACAGCAACAGCAACAAGATAGAGAACAATATTTGATGCAAAAGGTATAGCCATAAATGTAGCAAGGGTTGTTGCTTGCGTAACATTAAAGAAGGCGTTTATTCCGCAAGTCACCGCAGTACCAGCCACAATAGAGGGAATCACGGTCAATGGATCATTCAAAGCAAAAGGAATCGTACCTTCCGTTATGCCCACCAACCCCATGAATATAGCTGTTTTTGAGTTTTCAAGCTCTTCCTCGGTATATAGTTTTTTGTTTAGCAATGTTGCCAGGAACATAATAAAGGGAGGCATACCAATTGCCATAACCATCGCAGTACTAATAGCATAATTCCCCTGCGTAAAAGCAGCAGTACCGAATGCATAGGCGATCTTATTAACAGGACCACCCATATCAAAAGCCATCATGCAGCCAATGATCATAGCAAGAATTACACCGTTGGCTCCGCTCATGCCATTAAGCCACGCGGTAAGACTCTCAGTCAAAAGACGAATAGGAGCACCGATTACGTACCACAACAGCAACCCAATCAGGAATGTTGTAAGCGTAGGGACAATCATGATTGCCTTTAAGCTTGCAATAATATCTGGAAGCTTAATGTTCTTCATAAGAAACTTGGTCAAATAACCAACAGCAATACCAGCTGCCATACCGCCAAGAAAACCAGTTCCCATCTCGTTGGCAATTAAACCGCAAATAAAGCCCGGCGCAAGTGCAGGACGATTACCTGCAGAAAAAGCGACATACGCCGCGATCATAGGGACAATAAACTTAAGGCCAGTATGACCTATCATACGCATAACGCCAAGAAACGTATCAGTAGTGTCCCAGACAGCAAGGCCACCAAAAGCAACAGCGAGCGATGTCAAAAGACCAGAAGCAACTACAAGGGGGATGATGTACGAAACGCCACTCTGAAAGTGCTTAACGATCTCGGTCCCTAGACTCTTCTTTCTAGCCATTTTTCCTCCTAACATTCTCTAATTGAATCTGCGTAATCCGCATCTACCATGCGAAAACAGCCCAATCATTTTGACTCCACAATAAATAGCTATAAATGCCGTAACACCATAAAACTCATTCATGTACCAGCTCAAGCGCATTTTTAATAACAGATTCAGGATCTTTTATCGTCTCTGAAGTACCAACTTCAAGAACCTCTATGTCATCAAAGCGCTCGCGTTCATCAACACTCGCATCTACGGCAAAAATCGCTACGTCAGCTGTCTCAATATCTTCATCCGTAATGCGATTTTCTATACCGCACATACCTTGGGTTTCAACCTTTATATCAACCCCCAGTGCACTCGCTGCATTTTCGAGCGCCTTCTTCGCCATCATGGTGTGTGCAATCCCTGCAATGCATGAACTAATAGCAACTATGCGAGACATAAAGTCCTCCCTTTCTCTAAATCCCACCGCGGGTAAAATCCCCCGCTACCAACCGTGATACTGTCCCTTATCATCTATTTAGCGTTGATCTCCTTTCATAAGCTTGAAGGTGACAAATTGATTTGGCTTAAGCTCCGAAATACTATGCTCCTTTATAGCGCCAAGGAGATTGACCTGAGCTTTTTGGTTTTTGCCTGCATACCAAAGCTCAGACTTGGAAAGCACCTTTTGCTTTCCGTTGTAGACTCTCAATAAATAGCTTTCTTCATCCTCAGACTTTGTCAGTGAAGAAAATACAGCGTCTCCCTCTAGGTGCAAGAGACTGTATGTTGCTTCCAGGTCTGACTTAACCGGAGTCATTGCAAAACGCAAACGACCGTTCAAAAACTCTGCGTGACTATAGCAGCTGATAGGAGTATTAAGTGTCCGAGCACGACCAGCAATATGCGCCTCATCAAACGACACAGCCGAATATGATGCAGCAAATTCAAAGTCTAGTGAGCCTAACAGTTCAGCATCAGGTGTTGCGATTGTCTTTTCACCACTCGCTCGACCAGGGCGATACAACAGGTTTTCTTTGCCCATATAGCCGTAGGTTCTGAAGAGTGTAAGAGCGATGGTCGAATAACCTTCTCCTATAATTTCGTATTCACGAACTCCCTGAGGGTATACTGCAACCGTCTCCCCTTCTTTTGCGAGAGCGCAAAAACTCTGCGTAGGAGATATAGCAACCGTGGGCTGCTGCCATCCATTGGCATTTTGTACCTGGTTTGCAAGTGGAATGTCCTTTAAATCTAACTTATCAAGAGAAAACGAAGCTTGAGCATGCTCTAAATAGCTCGCCATTTCTTGAGAATAGTAAACAGGTCGTTCAATAACTCCAAACTGATGATCCGCGATGGATACAGCCGATGCAATGGTTGTATCAAAATTAACTGTCATACGATGATCGAGAACTTTATTGTCGGTGCGGAATCTAAAATGTATTACATCATCACCGCGCAAAAGCACGATGCTCAGCTGCGTTTGCTGCAAGACTCCGCGCTCACCGCGCGCGCGTGTGTCAAGATCATACGGCAAGTCGAACTCATAATCTACGCACAGCTCCTGATACAGATCGCTTTTTCTCATGTTCCAACTAAAAGGACAATCACTCGAGGAAATCAAGAGATCGCGCGCTGGCGGCGAATAGTCAAAGCTATCCCCATCGTCGCCATTTTCGACAATAATTGCCTGGTTGTAATATGTTTTTCCTGATAGCTTATTGGTGATATCAAAAGTCCCGTGTTCATTGATGCATACTCGATAGTATGCATTCTCAATTGAACTGCTTGACTCTGGATTATGCTTTTGTACGCACGGCGGATTATATTGTTTATCAATGCTGTCTGAAATTTGTGCTGGAATTTGTGCAGATGCGCTAGGGTCATGTGCGAAACATGTGTTTGTCTTACCGTCATCCCATTGATGCGACGTAAGAATGGGACGGTTGTAGCACATATCTTCCTTTGCCTCAACAATATGATAACTGGCATAACCAAGTGCTGGAATGCCTTCCGCCCAGATAATAAGCTTGCACCGACGAATATAACAAGGCGCCTCTACATCCCTAGAAGGATCCAGCTGAATGCGATTGGATATGACATAATTAGTCATGTCCTTTTCCTCCAAGATGCTGTATTCTACTTCATGACCTGATGGATCTAGTATAGAGAAGTACTTATAAGGAACGAATCCCTCATAATATACAGCACGTGAAGAATTTTTAGCTTCGTGATTGAAAAGAACTATATTCATGCCTTTGTCGCATGCTATATGCGTAGAAATCTTTCTCATGTATAGTTCAACTGTATTTTCAGCCAATTCTAGCAGCTCAAAGTAGCGATTCTTTATGGAGCGATTTGCTTTATCGGATACGCAACACCCGATGGAATCATGCGCGGCATTTTGCAACATGAGCTTCCAAATTTTTTCAACAAGATGATGTGGATATTCAAAGCCTAGACTATCTGCTAGAACGAGCGTTGGCTCCAAGATATTTACAAGATAATGTTGAGCATAGGTATTGATCGATTTGATGTCAGATCGAGAGGAGTAAATCGACTTGTGGATCCTGCTGTGTTTTGGAAAAACAAGCTCACCTGTTATAGTCTCAAAATCCTCAGTCTCATTTCGAACCTCATTACGAACTGATGCAATATATCCCTCGATACTATCGATCATGTAATGATTCTCGGGGTCACGAACATTTTGCTCAGCAATGAGCTGAGGAAGGTTCTCCCGTATAGGCGCTTGATCAAAACCATTCGGAAGATAAATATGAGAAGTTTTTGCACGAGCACCTGCAGTTTCTATAGCGACTTTTTGCCAAAAATCTGCAGCAGCTTTACCCTTCTCAGGGATATTACCACCAATATAGTAGCCATTGGGAATTTGAATAGCCAAAACTCTGCTACCATCTGCACCTTCCCACCAAAATTCGTTGTACGCAGACATTTCGTTTGTTGATCCCCGCCAAAATAGCGTGTCATGAATACCGAATTCTTGATATATCTGCGGCATCGAAGAACTTTGGCCAAAAGAGTCAGGCACGTAGCCAACATGCTGATATGCGCCGTATGTAAGAGCTTCACGCATACCATAATGAAGATTTCTCACAATGCTTTCCCCACTAATAAGCATCTGATCACTCTGGGTATACCACGGGCCTAATACCACACGCCCAGCCTTAACAAGTGACTGAATACGCGATTTATCCTGAGGACGCAATTCAATATAGTCATCAAGCAGCGAAGTTTGTCCATCTACGACAAAGCATTTGAAGTCGGGATTCGCTTCCAGCACTTCCATAACGCGTAGAAAATCATTCATGAAATAAACTTTTGCGCGTTCGGCTGTAAAATACCATTCACGGTCCCAGTGGGTGTGCGGTATAACATGGATTGTTTTCATAGCTTCCTTCCTTGTAATCTTATTTCTTAAGAATGTCTTCGGTGTTTTTCCAGCGCGAGACTAGGTCTTGATGAAGTTGCAAGTATATATCAAAAATTATGTCAAGCTGAATAAGCATGGGAAGTTGTGGAGAGATATTTGCGCAGGTATATCTAGTTGTGGCCACACCTGTAAAAAGCGTCTGCGTCGCAAAAGGAATAAGCTCGCTTTTTTCATTTGATGTAATCAACACGACATCTATATGCTTTTGTTTATATGTTTGAAGAGTGTCAATAAGACTCGCGTGAATGCCTCGAAGTGTCAGGATAAATATGACTTCATCGGGTTGCACGAGGCTCGCATGAACCTTCAATAAATTTATATCCTCAATTACGTTAACAAGCTTGCCAATATTTTGGTAGCGAAACGCCATGTCATACGTAGTATATTTATTAAATCCGCGACCAAACGCATTAATAACTCTTTTATTTGCCATCAGCTCGCAAATTTGATGAACCGTCTCTTCCTGATAATGAAGAACAGCCGCTTCAAGCACACTGCTATACTGACTCACGACATTATAGAGCGGTGATTTTGTTTCAACCGCTTGCTCCTTTTCATAGCAATAAATGAACTCCTTATAATTGTTCAAACCGAGCTTCTTAACAAAGCGTGAGATTGAAGCAGGCGAAACGCTGAGCTTATCAGAAAGTTCGTGAATAGGAAGCGCTGTATTGTGTCCGTTAAAATAAGCCGCTATAACTCTTTCGACAGGAGTAAAATCCCACATTAAATTTTTTATACGTAAAAGAATCTGATCTCTCATGGTCCTACTCCCGATATAAGCGATCTTGATAAAGGAGCGTATCCTTGATTGGGAAATTAAGGAACCAAGATACAACATATAAAGCGAACTGTTTGCCACATGAGCAATAGACAGTATCAAATGCTATATCTTTAGCACGCCTCTTCTTAGCAAGAGATTAACATAGGGCACTATCCTACCAAGAGAACTCAGAGGTATTAGACTCTGTTTTCGAAATATTTTAAAAACAGTGAAATTAGTTTCAAGAGAAAAAAATAGCGTGCGATTGGATTGAGACTCACGATAATTCCGAAGCGGTAATTCAAAGCTTGGTAGAACACTTAGTCGAACACTGCAGCAGATTCCAGGCTTGAGCAAACGCGTACTAATAAGTCTGGTAACTACATTCTTTTCATTGGGTAACAAACAACAAGAGTTTAACCTTGAAAGAAAGGAAAGAGGGATAGATCCTTTGCTCTAAAGGAGTAAAACACATGTCAAATAATTAATGAATTAAGGTGTTCTACTAAGTCTTGAAACCTTAGACAAATGGCTGGATAAATTTGTCTCAAAACTTAAGTGAACACCTAAAAAGCCCATAGTTAAGCTGGAAAAATGTAAAACGTCTTATTAATAAATCAAATAATTTAGATAATTTGATCAAAAAAACGTGCTACTAACTCCTGTAACCTCAAGTGTTCTACTTACTTTTATAATCAACCTTTACCGACAACAGGTGCCTGAAATAATATAAAGCGTTTGCGCAGGTGATGTTACTTGTAGTTGGCAACATTTGCGCAGGTAATGTTACTTGTAGTTGGCAACATTTGCACAGATGATATTGGTTGTGCTAGCAACATTTGCGCAGGTGGTACGGCAGCAAGACACATCAACTCCTAGACACCCAACTCAACGATGAGAGAGATCGCCCAAAAGTTTCCACAGCTTATCGCGCGTTCCCTTTGGTACACGCGATTCCACCGTCATCTTTTGATGACTTGCACGCACAGAATCGGTATGCGAACGTGCATTTTGCTGTTCAACATCGTGCAATAAAAGTGCACTTGTTAATTTAGTAACATCGTCGCCCACGGTAGAACGAATGGTATTATCCGAGGTAATGAGAGTAATTTTTCTGTTAACTTGTTTTTCTTGCGTAACCAGACGCTCAATTACGCTATCAGCCGTTTCACCGTTTCGAGAAAACACAACACAGATACCCGCTTGAATAGAAACAGCTGGCACACTTGACAAATTCTGTGTTCCGTCAAAAACCACCACTGCTTCGTAACTACCTTGAGCAAAAGCAGCGACGTCGCTGATCAAGCGTTCGCGCGCGCGATCAAAAGGGTCGGCATGGGCAGCAAAAGCAGAAGACTCCCCTTTTACCATGGTATTCCTGCGCAATCTAGAACTTTGTGCCTGAGCACAAGAAGCATTATCAAACGGAGAAAAAGCAGCTTCGCCCATACTAGACGCGTAGTGTTTGGTAGCCATAAGTGCGTTGTAACCATCAACCACAAGAAGCGGCAAATGAGCAAACGCAGGGCGACAAATCAGCTGCAGCGACTGTTTAGCTCGCCGACCTGCAGCTTTTGCAGACGCAGCTGGCGTTTCGCGCTTTCCCCGAGGCTTTTTTGTATACTGATTTTTATGACGACTCATAACTATTTCCGTATGGTAGCAAACTCACGCGCAGGCGCAGATAACTTAAACAGAAAGCGCGTTCTGACGCATCCATTCGTAACACATAACCGTTGCAGCCTGTGCAACGTTAAGCGATTCAATACGGCCACGTTGAGGAAGTTTGCAGATAAAGTCGCACTTTTTTTGCACAAGCGATGAAATGCCGTTTTCTTCTGAACCCATAACCAAACAAACGTTTCCCGTGAAAGGAGCGTTCCATACTGTTTGCTGCGCATGTTCGCTGGCTCCAATAACCCAAAAACCATGCTCTTTGAGCTCGTCGATTGCGCGCGCCAAATTAACAACCTGCACAATAGGCATATGGAGTACCGCTCCAGCTGAAGTTTTATATGCTCCCACGCCAACCGATGCACACCGTGCATTTGCGATGATGACACAAGACGCACCCACAACCTCGGCAGAACGAACAATGGCACCAAAATTGCCTTCATCAACTACGTGGTCGAGCAGCACAACAAGCGAAGCTTGTTTGGGGGCGCTAGGTTGATTGTCGGTGTTTGTGACGAGCTCGCTAGCGTCTGAGGCGAAAGCCTCTGTAGCGAAAGCGTCTGCGGTGCGCGCACCTTTTCGGTCGATAGCGGCAAGCACATCGCTGAGCTCGGCATATGCAAAGGGCGCCGTTTCAAACATAACGCCTTGATGCGCGCCGTGCGAACTTAATGCGTCCATAGCAGACTTTTTAACATATTCGCACGAAATACCACGCTCACGGGCGCAAGCAATTAAACGCTCAACATCGGCTGTTTGCAACGCGGCGTTCATATTTTCTTGCACAAGAAGCTTTTTAAGTGGCAAATGGGCCTCAAGCGCTTCGAAGCAGGCGCGTCTACCCTCAATCATGGGCGCGCGTGCGCCACGTTCACGTCGCGGACGCATATGCGCAGAAGAAGCACCTGAACTGCGCTTTTGAGATGAGAAAGAACGCGCATTCGCACTCGAAGAACGTGCGCGTGTGCCGCTATCGCCAGCTACACGCGTACGCTTTTTGTAAGGTGCGCCCTTTTCGCTTGAAGTAAAGCGGGCGATTGGCACATTCTTATTCTTTTTTGTTGGCTTTTTGAAATTGCCTCGTGGATTATGTGTTTGAGCCATCTTGTATTCCCTTATCAGCAGACCTGTTCACCAATACATTAAGCAAGCACGGTATCCTTACCAATTAGTTTTTAACCTTAATGCGCGTACCGTTAGCGGTATCTTCGAGCATAAGCCCCAGTTCTGTAATGCCGTCACGTATTGCATCGGCACGTGCCCAGTCTTTATTGCTTCGAGCTTCTGCGCGAGCCATAATAAGCAGGCGTGCAGCCTCTTCGCAGCTAGAAGCACTCTGTTGGGTAACCTTTTGCGCTAAGTCAATAATTTCAGCAGGAAGCTCAGATGTTTTAGCTGCAAGCGTAATACCCAAAACCGAGCAGAGTTCGCAAAGCATGTCGGCACAACGAAGCATGGGAGCAACACAGGGATGTGCACCTGCTTCTTCGAGATATTTGTTTGCGTGCGCCATAAGATTAAAAATAGCAGCAAGTGCGCCTGCGGCGTTAAAGTCGTCGTCCATTTGTGTTTCAAATTCTATTTGAGCATGATCAACTGCATTGCCAAGAGCTTGTTCTGCTTTGCCTAAGGCACCCGACTCTCCCGACTGCTCTGCCGACCAACGTAAGTTTTCTACGCAACCAATAAGTTTTTGCAGGGTTCCGCGCGCGCCGTTAAGTCGTTCAAACGAAAAATCAAGTGGCGCACGGTAATGTGTTTGCAGCATAAGCAAACGCACCGCATCAGCAGGATAGGCATCAAGAACTTCTTTGAGCGTGTAAAAATTGCCCAAGCTCTTTGACATTTTTTCGCCGTCTACACGCAACATACCTGCATGCATCCAATAATTTGCCAACGGCTTATCCCATGCACAGCTTGCCTGCGCGTTTTCGTTTTCATGATGTGGAAACATAAGATCTTGTCCGCCACCATGGATATCAATAGGCGTACCTAGATACCTATGTATCATAGCGCAGCACTCGGTATGCCAGCCAGGACGACCTTTGCCCCAAGGACTATCCCAACTTGGCTCGGAAGGTTTTGCAGCTTTCCACAATACAAAATCAAACGGATCGCGCTTGGCATCGTTAACCTCGATGCGTTCACCTGCGCGCATGTCATCAAGCTGCCTTCCGGAAACTACCCCATAGTTGTGATCGCTTCTTACCGAAAAATATACATCGCCGTTATCAGCCACATAGGCATGACCCTTATCAATAAGTATTTGAATCATTGCCTGCATATGTTCGATTTCTGCAGTTGCACGAGGGCGAATGTCGGGATCCAAAATCCCAAAGCGGTGCATTTGTTCGATAAACGCACAAGAATATGTTTTTGCAAGCTCGTCTGCCGAAATGCCTTGCTCATTGGCTCGATTGATGATTTTGTCATCAACATCGGTAAGATTTTGAGCAAATACAACAGCAAAGCCTTTGTACTGTAAATACCGACGAATAATATCAAACGATAAAAACGTGCGAGCGTTTCCTATGTGAATTTGGTCATAAACAGTAGGTCCACACACATACATGCGAACGCGATTGGGTTCAAGAGGTATAAACTCTTCTTTTTTGTGCGTTTTACTATTGTAAATTAGCATGTGAACTCCTTGTTATACAACCGTTGCTTTAAAGGCGTAGCGGTTACTACGTTACTAGTTAATCTTAGCGCACACGTTTTCATCAAGCAAAACGCATGCCCATGCTGCTATACCTTCTGACCTTCCAACAAAGCCTAAACCCTCGGTGGTAGTTGCTTTAATACCTATATGCTCAAGCGGTATATCCATAACCTCTGCCAATTTTTGGCGCATAAGCTCACGATATGGCGAAATCTTAGGCGCTTGAGCTGCAATGGTACAATCGCAATCAACAATTGCAAAACCGCTTTGTTGAAGGTGCCTTACAACCTCACGCAAGAGCTTGCACGAATCGGCATTGTCATATTTAGGATCATCGGGCGGAAAAAGCTGACCAATATCGCCTAGACGCGCCGCACTTAAAAGTGCATCCATAAGTGCATGTACGCAAACATCTGCATCGGAATGGCCCCATAAACCACGCTCATATGGTATGGTAACACCCCCAATAATACAGGGTCTATCTTTGGTAAACGCGTGAACATCAAAACCGTGCCCTATCCGCATGGTATCTCCTTGCTATGAGTCTTGCGCATTAAAGCGTTGCTCCAGCAAAGTTTTTGCAACGGCAAAATCTTCGGGGAGCGTTATCTTTATATTATCACGCGGACTTTCAACGCACACCACATCTCCAAACATTTGTTCGACAACTGAAGCATCGTCGGTAACGCTGCGTTTGTGCGTAAGTGCATATTCGTGCGCTTTACAGATAATTTCTCGCCTAAAAACCTGCGGAGTTTGCGCTGACCAAAACAGCGCTCTATTAGGTGTTGAGATAATGCGTGTACCGTCAACCGTTTTAAGTGTGTCGCTTACGGGAAACGCACAAATTGCCCCTGCTATATGAGGCGTGGTACGTAGCTTGTTGATACAAGCCTCTATGGTATCAACTTTAATAAGAGGGCGCGCGCCATCGTGGATAGCCACAAAATTAAAGGTAGAAGGTACGTGGCGCAGACCTTCATACACTGAAAGTTGACGCGTAGCACCAGCATGAGCAAACACTATGGGCTTTTGTGTATGCAGATGGCAAACCACGCGCTTTTCCATTTCGGATTGGCGCTCGGCAGCACAAACAATAACTATACAGCCTACCGAAGGCGCTTCTACAAAAGCACGTATTGCCCAATATGAAATGGGATAACCGCATAAGGTGGTGTATTGTTTTCCGCGCGCGTCGCCAAAACGCGAACCCGTGCCACCAGAGGCTATAACGGCGCAGGTATCTGCTGTCATGCGCGCTTGCCCCACATACGGTATAAACTATCAGCCAAAATTGAAGGATTATCCACACCAAGTTCATCGAGCTTAGAGGGGTTTTGTTCAATATCATCCAAAAGCTGTTGCAGTGAGCCAAACTCATCTACAATCTTATCTGCCATACCTTTTCTAACCACTGACACATTAGAAAGCGTTCTTAACCCAAGTGGAACCATAATTGATTCCTCGCCTTTGTTTTCAAATCCAAGAAGTTCGGCTATTTTATCGGGTGCATGCAGCTGCGAATTTGAAATTTCGTGCAATTGCTTACGAATGCGCTGCGCGTGCTCTTCGGACGAATCCTTTGCATAATCTCTAATAAGCAGCGTGTAATCGCTTGACGCATTACCAATAAACTCTTCACGCTGCATTTCAATAGTTTTGCCCTCGCTACCAAGCTGTAAAATAATGTCGCTTAATTGCTCGGAAACGGTCATAAGCACTTCAAAGAGATAAATGGTATCTGCAATATCAGAAAGCGTTACATAATCATCAAGCTCAAGTGTGGTAAGACGCAAAAGAGCACGGTCAAGCTGCGCGCGCGTGCTTTGCATAGAAACCAACATTTGGTTAACCGAACTCATAAGTTCTGGAACCGATTGAAGTTGATGACCGTGACCGTCCACGTATAATGCAACCACTTGTCTGCGTTCAGACACCGAAATAACCACCGCTTTGGTAAGCAGGCTCATACGCGCTGCCGTACGGTGACGCATACCTGTTTCGGACGTGGGAAGCGAAGGTGAAGGATTAAGATGATAATTAGCACGCAAAATCTTAGTTAATCCGCGGTCAATGACAATGGCACCATCCATTTTTGAAAGTTCAAACAAACGATTTGCCGTAAAAGAGATGTCCAAGCGAAAGCCATCGTCACCTGCAGCCAAAACATTATCCGTGTCGCCAATACATATAAGAGCACCAAGATGACCTGCTAAAATCATATCAAGCGCAAAACGCAAAGACGTGCCTGGCGCTGTTTTGCGAATAGCGTCACGCAAGCGTGCTTTAGTATCTTGCGCATCCTCAGGTGTTTGAGATGTGCTCATGGCATCTCCTTTCCTTGGCTTATGCTCTTACACGGTTTATGGAGGTGTTGCTATGGTTTAACAAAGCGCAACGCCTTCAAAGGCTCCTTCATTTTGACACGAATTTCTTGGCGACCACAACCATTATATAATTGTTGCGCACACAAACGCTTGCAAAGTCTGCATGCGGCATAAACTTATGTAGGTTACTCGCTGTATGCTCCACCACTTGCATTTTGCGTACCAGCATAAGAAACACTGCGTTCATGCGACACATGAGATGCCGCGTCTGCAAGTTGTGACCCTCGCGCACGTAAAGCTTGTAGCTTTTGTAAGTCGGCTTCGCGCTTTTTGAACACAAGCTCATGCTCCTGCGCGTCAACGTACACCTCATCGCCTGCGTTCCACTTATGCTCAAGCAAGTCTTCGGCAAGACGATCTTCAACCAAACGTTGAAGCGTACGACGCAAAGGACGTGCACCATAAATAGGATCGGTACCTTTTTGAGCAATTAAATCACAGGCGGCGTCGCTCAGCGTAAGCATAATGTGCTCTTGTGCAAGTCGATATGCCAGCTTGGAAACCATAAGCTCCACAATTTTTCTGAGTTCTTCTTTGGAAAGCGTGGTAAAGACAACAATTTCGTCAACACGATTGAGAAATTCTGGCCTAAATGAGCGCTTAAGTTCACCTTTAACGCGCGATTTTATTTCTTTGTACGACAGACCGTCATCACCTTGGGAACTAAAGCCCATAGGAGAAGTATGCGCAATCTCACGTGCTCCAATGTTAGAGGTCATGATAATAACCGTGTTGGAAAAGTCTACAACACGACCCTGACCATCGGTTAAGCGACCTTCCTCCAAAATTTGAAGCAAGATATTAAATACGTCTGGATGCGCTTTTTCTATCTCGTCGAACAAAACAACCGAGTATGGACGACGACGAACAGCCTTAGTAAGTTCTCCGCCTTGATCGTAGCCAACGTATCCTGGAGGCGCACCAACTAGCTTGGAAACCTCATGTTTCTCCATAAATTCTGACATGTCAAAGGAAATAAGTGCCTCTTGGGTACCAAACAAAAACTCGGCTAAAGACTTAGCAAGCTCTGTTTTTCCTACACCCGAAGGCCCTAAAAATATAAACGAGCCGCCAGGGCGCGCAGGGTCTTTTAGAGGCGAGCGCGAACGACGAATAGCGTGCGCAACCTTTGCCACTGCTTCTTTTTGGCCAATAAGGCGTTTATGCAGCTCTTGTTCGCAGCGGAGTAATTTTTCTGACTCTTTTTCTGTTAGACTCGTAACAGGAACACCAGAAATATCCGATATAACACGAGCTATATCATTTGCGTCAACATTTTGTTGCTCGGACGCGCGCGATTTCTCCCAGTCTTTTACCGCATGAGCAATCTTTTGCTCCAAAGATTTTTCGTCATCTCTTACCGATGCCGCATCCTCGTAATTTTCGCGCGCCAGCAAGCGCTCCTTTTTTTCTTTGAGCTTGGCAAGCGCGGTACGCATGGCAATTATCTCGCGCGGCTCGTGACGTTTAACCACCGATTTACGAGCGCCTGCCTCGTCAATCACGTCAATTGCTTTATCGGGCAAAAACCTGTCTTGAATATAGCGATGTGAAAGACGCGTAGCCTCAACTAAAGCATTTTGCGTGTAATGGACGTGATGAAACGCCTCGTAACGAGCACTTAAACCTTTGAGTATCTGCAGCGTTTGAGAAACCGTAGGCTCACAAACTTCAACAGGCTGAAAGCGTCTTTCTAAAGCTGGATCTTTTTCGATGTGTTTGCGATATTCTTCTGCAGTTGTGGCACCAATAACTTGAATTTCACTGCGCGAAAGCGGCGGCTTTAAAATAGAAGCAGCGTCAATGGAGCCCTCGGCAGAGCCTGCTCCTATAATCGTATGAATTTCGTCGATAAACAAAATGATGTTTTTTGCTTTGCGAACTTCGTTAATTACACGTTTTAAGCGATCTTCAAATTCTCCGCGATATTTTGCACCTGCAAGCATCGAAGAAATGTCAAGCGTCCAAATTTGTTTATCTGCAAGGGTAACTGGAGCATTATGCGTGGCTATCAGTTGAGCTAAGCCCTCTACAACTGCGGTTTTTCCTACGCCAGGATCGCCCAAAATAAGCGGATTATTTTTTTGACGGCGAGCTAAAATCTGCGCAATGCGCGTGATCTCTTTATCTCTACCAATTACCGGATCAAGTTTTTCTTGTTGCGCCACGGCAACCAAATTTTTCCCATAGCGTTTAAGCAGTTTTCCCATCTTTGAGCGCGCTTGCGAAGCCGATGGAATACCATAGGCAACCTCGGTTAAGTCGTCGTCTTGCTCGTCTTGAGTAGACTCTGCGTCTTCTGGAGTTGTGTATTCTTCGCTGTCATCAAGCGCGTCAATTGCCGTACTGAGCGACGAAAACGAAACACCTATACGCGTGAGCACCAAACATGCATGGCTCTCGGGCAGCGCAAGCATGGCAATAAAAAGATCCTTAGTGGTAATTAAACCAGTAGCATGAGCGGATGCAAGCGTAAAAGCTTGTGCAAGCGCACGCTTGGTAAGCGCCGAAAACGGCACGTGTCCCGATGACGCATCAGCCGCGCCTGTAGAGGCAAGCGATTCCACAATTTCATATGCTTGTGCGTAGGAAATATCAAAAGACGACAACACTTGCGTAACGGCATTTTCCTCGTCTTTAAGGTATGCAAGCAAAATATGTTCGGTACCAACGTAGAGTTTTCCTACGCTGCGAGCCTCCTCTTGGGCAAGTAGTAAGATGTTGCGTGTTTGCGCGGTAAATTGTTCAAACATATGGGTTTAAGCCCCCTTTAGGAATTATCCACCTGAGCGGCAATATCGTCTTTAGAAATGCTTTCGGGTTTCATTTGTGGGAACAACAATACGTCACGAATGGACGGCTGATCACAGAACAGCATAATCATACGGTCGATACCATATCCAATTCCACCAGTTGGTGGCATACCATACTCAAGCGCGCGAACGTAATCGTAATCGTAACCCATTGCTTCATCATCGCCCATGCCCTTTGCCTTTACCTGTGCCATAAAGCGCTGAGCCTGATCAACTGGGTCATTAAGCTCGGAAAATGCGTTTGCATACTCGTGACCACAAATCACAAGTTCAAAACGATCTGTTAAGCGCGGATCTTCGTCTTTGCGCTTAGAAAGAGGCGAAACTTCTGCTGGATAGTCGCATACAAATGTTGGATCCTGCAGTGTTTGCTCACCAAGCTCATCATAAATTTCAAAGAGTAGCTTACCTGCACCCCAGCTTTCTTCCCAAGAAATCTCGTGCTTGTCACAAAGGGCACGTAGATGCTCAACAGGTGTATCCATGTTAATTTTTTCGCCCACAACCTCAGACGCAACATCAGAGAGCGCAACGCTTCGCCACGTGCCGCTCATATTAACGCGTTTGTCCTGGTACGTAATAATTTCGCTTCCCTTTTCGCATCCGCAAACATCTTGCGCAATAAGCTGAAACATTTGTTCGGTAAGCTCTTTCATACCCTGCAGATTGGAATACGCGCAATAAGCTTCCATAGACGTAAATTCGGGGTTATGGGTAAGATCCATACCTTCGTTTCTAAACTGACGGCCAATTTCAAAAACTCGATCCATGCCGCCAACAATGAGGCGCTTAAGCGGTAACTCCGTTGCGATTCTTAAGTAAAAATCACAGTCGAGCGCATTAAAATGCGTGGTAAATGGGCGCGCATTTGCTCCACCTAAAATTTGATGCATCATAGGTGTTTCAACTTCAAGATAACCTTGGTTTTCCATAAAACGACGAATCAGCGAAATAATGTGGCTGCGCTTGCGAAAAACATCGCGAACCTCGGGGTTCATAATCAAGTCAACATAGCGCTGACGATAACGAATTTCGCGGTCACTTAATCCGTGAAACTTTTCGGGCAAGGGGCGCACGCTTTTAGAAAGCAAAACCAACTTGGTGACCGATACCGACAACTGTCCTCTGCGCGTGCGTACGATCACGCCTGTTGCCTGAATAATATCGCCCAAATCGAGTTGCAAAAGCAGATTCCAGTCTTGCTCGCTCATATTGTTAATGCGCAAAAAGAGCTGGATTGTACCTGTTTTATCTTCCAAAACTATAAAGCAAACTTTGCCTTGACGACGATACGCCCTAATACGGCCTGCAACCGTGTAGGAATCTTCTGTAGCGGCTCCATCTTCAAGTGAGCCATACTGCGTTTCAAGATCGCGCGCAAAGGCAGTAATGGTGCTCGAAATAGGATATGGATTGATGCCTTGCTCAATAAGAGCCTTGCGCTTTGCACGACGTGTGGCGCGCTCGTCATTGATAGTTGACTCCGATGAGGTTAAAGCCGTAGATTCGGACATTTGATAACTCCTTAATAGCTGGTAGTGTGTATCGATTGCTTACCGTGTGGCTGCGTGCACCTGGCTTGTTCATGAGCGCATATGCGCTGTTAAATGCAAAAACGCGCCTTGAGCCGCGGGGCGCAAGGACGCGAATGCTTATCGTATAAAACACACGAACGAATCAGTTGCACCTAACGAGTAATATTTAATATCGTGTAGGTTTTTTCTTTGCCGCTTGGGGTAGAAAAGCTTACTACATCGCCCACAACATGGCCAATAAGCTCGGCGCCCGCTGGCGATTCGTTTGAGATTTTATGCTCAAGAGAATCTGTTTCGGTGGTACCAACAATGGTAAAGCTGATTGACTTGCCTTTTTTATCGGAAAGCTCAACGGTAGTACCAATAGAAACGCTCAACTCACCGTCGGTGCGCTCAACCACTTTAGCAGTAGCCAAAATTTGGCGAATCTCATTGATACGCGACTCGTTAAGTGATTGCTCTTCTTTGGCGGCATCGTATTCGGAGTTTTCTGATAAGTCACCAAACCCACGCGCTTCTTTAAGGCGTTCAACAATTTCTTCGTGCTTCTCGCCCTCACGATACGCAAGTTCGTCAACCAACTTCTGGCGACCTTCCGGGGTAAGTATCAACTCTTTTTTATCCATCTGCTACCTTCTCAAAAGAAACTTACAAACCATGCTCATGTGTTAGCGCACAATACTTTACCTTACGCACACAAAGTGCGTGACATGCGCAAATAAGACTAGTGCTCTTTGCTGTCCTCAACGACAACATCCTCTGCTTCTTGAGATTTAGCAGAGCTTTTTGCTTTTTCGTCTTTTTTATTGGTGTCATCGCTTGAATCATCAAGACCCTCGCGAACGCTTTTAACGGTTTTACCCAATGCACTTCCGAGTTTTGGAAGATTTTTAGGTCCAAAAATAACCAAAACAATGGCTACCACAATAACAAGCTCTAAAGGACCCATACCCAGAATCATATATGCCTCCAATACGTCCACGTATTACACATACCTGATGTTACCTGTTTTAGCGTACAATAGTATGCGATGTACAAGTTTGCACAAGTTAGTATAGCTGAGCCAACTGCAAAATAACAATTAGATTTTATCCATTATGCCCAACATAAGGAGTTTTCTTTAATAATGCACAATATACTTACATCACTTCTTACGATAAGCGGTTGGACTTGTGTAGTGAGCACAGGTATATTGGCACTATTTTACCTTATCTTACGAATGCGTGGGGCCCATCTCTTCATAAAAAGTAAATTTGGCCCTGTGCTGATTTTTGATTCACAAGATAAACAAAAAACGCCCATTCGGTTGTTGAACGTAGGCAACAAATTTCAGTCGGTATGCTACTTGCAAAAAGAGCTGCGCTATAAGCTGGTTTGCATCTATCATCAGTACATGATGCAAGTGGTGGAGCTTTCGCATAAAGAAGCAGGTAAAACACTGGTCATAGGTGCAGGAGGTTATTCGCTTCCCAAATGGATGTGGGCGCACTACCCAAACATGCAGGTGAGCGTGGTAGAAATTGATCCCACGATTACAAAACTTGCCAAACGGTTTTTCTTTTTACAACAAACACTTGATACATTTTGCAAAAACTCATATCAAGAACTCAACTATCCTGCATGCCTAGAGGAACAACGACCAAGCACGTGTCGTGCACGCATTATCCATGCCGACGGCGTGCATTATCTGCAACACACTCAAGAAACCTATGATGTAATCATTAACGATGCGTTTGCTGGAAAAAACGCGCTGATCTCGCTTGCAAATCAAGAGGGCGCGCGCTTACTTAAAAGCCGCCTACGCGCAGACGGCGTGTATTTAGCTAATATCATTTCCCCACTTGACATGTCTTCTAACAGTATTTTGCATAAGGTTATTGCGTCTATGCAAACACAATTTGCCTACGTGTATCTCATTCCCGAAGACGAAGAAGACCCTCATGTTGTGGCTAACAACGTACTAGTTGCTAGCAATTTAGCGTTAAAGATTGCAAAATCCTACCGCGTGGAGCCATTGCTCTCGCACTAAGTGTGTAAGAATGTATCGGGTCTTTCGTCCATCATGTGCGCAAAGACTCAAACTACGCTAGGCATGAGCGCGCTTATGTTTGAAAAACTGTTGCAGAAGAATTGCACTTTCATCAGCTAAAACGCCGCCTTTTAGCTCAAAGGAGTGATTAAGCCTAAAATCATTGCTTACGTTATATAGGCTTCCGCAAGCTCCTGCTTTTGGATCGTATGCACCAAAAACGCAGCGTGCAATGCGCGCGTTGAGCATAAGACCTGCGCACATAAGACAAGGTTCAAGCGTTACATATACACAGCAGCGCTCAAGATGCCATGAATCAAGCTTCTTTGCTGCTTGCAACATGGCAATAAATTCTGCATGATCGCTAGGGTTGTGGCTGTGTTGGCGTAAATTATGTGCTGCCGAAAGTATGGTGTTATTACAAACAACAACTGCTCCAATAGGGACCTCTTGCTCTAAAGCTGCCTTTTGAGCCTGTGCAAGGGCGCGTTGCATATAGTATGTGTCAAGGTCGCAAAAATCATCGGCGTCACATGACTCCTGATGTGTTGACGTATCAGGCGCCGTATCAGCCAATGTATCAAACGCGCGTGAGTCGTACACATGGTGCAACGGCTGCTTGCAGTCAACAAGCGCACGATGTAAAGGCGCCTCATTGGTTGTTGTGTTATCAGAACAAGAGCTCTTGTAGGTCATCTATAATTCCTTACAAATTTTTCCCCAAAACAGCACGTCATTTTGCGGCAAGCGCGAGCGCATAACATGCGTGCAAGCTTCGTATCCTTAAATTTTACACGAAAATCAAAAAGATATAAGTTTTTGTACACTTATAGAGCTTAATGTTGTACACTATAAAAGCTGTGCAAGAGCTTATGTACCTATTTCGTTTTGTTCATCGCACGTACAAAAGCTTGGCAGCTACGGAGGGGTGGCAGAGTGGTCGAATGCGGCGGTCTTGAAAACCGTTGAGCGGCAACCCCGTTCCGAGGGTTCGAATCCCTCCCCCTCCGCCATTTTTTTGTAATCACATTTACACAAATTTTTTGCAATATGACCAGCTTAACAAGCAATTTTTTGCTCACGCAAATCGCGCCTAAGTCGCACCTAAGTCGCGCGTAAATCGCGTTTTAATGCCCATACACTTCATATAACCTTTATTTCATCAGCCGCTCCATCTTTCGTTGTTTGATCACTCCGTAACGATATGCACCGTCTCAAAACTGCTCAGCAACGTGTATAATGAAGATGTATGTACAACAAAATTATCAAACACAACAAGGCGAACAGGAGATACCATGCCTGAAACACTTATAATTGTCGGCATAATTGTGGTTGTGCTGCTTATTGCAGTTATGATGTATAACCACATTGTCCAGCTGAACAACCGTTGCGACAACGCATGGCAAACTATTGATACACAGCTTCAACGTAGAAATGACCTTATTCCTAATCTCGTTGAAACCGTAAAAGGCTACGCCACGCACGAATCTAAGACGCTTGAAAACGTTATTGCCGCACGTGCAGCTGTTAACAGCGCAGCTACTCCCGTAGAAAAGATGGATGCTTCTAACACGCTTACGCAAACACTTGGTCATCTGTTTGCCGTTGCAGAAAGCTACCCCGACCTTAAAGCAAATGCCAATTTTCAGCAGCTTCAATCTCAGCTAAGCGATACCGAAGATAAAATTAGCTATGCGCGCATGAGCTTTAATGACTGTGTGCTTATGTTTAATAACGCCATAACCACATTTCCTGGCGTTATTTTTGCAGGACTTTTCCATTTTGGCAAACGTGAGGGTTTTGCTGTTACAAGCGAGAGTGCGCGCAATGTTCCCGAGGTAAAGTTTTAATTTCGCGGTTTCATGAGCGTGTGCGCTTGATTGCGCAAATGTAAACCCCTGTCGTATGTTACGGCAGGGGTTTTTATATCCCCAGACTCACCACCAACTTTTATGATAGTAAAGAGCATTTGCAACCACACATGGAGAGTCTTACAGAGTGATGTCTGTTGTATCCAACCACGTAGTACCTGTTGTTTTGGCGACTGATGGCGGAAAATCTCGATAAAACTTACGCCAGTAATTAAGATAAGCAATGCTTACATAGGCAAAACGCAGAAGCCCACGCTTACTTATGCCAAACTCAAAGGGGTAATACAAGGGATTATAGACGCTACCTCTGCTTATGTGCGTGCGTAAGGCGCGCTCACTTGAATCTCCCAAATAACGGAGCGCAAGACGAGGCGGCAAAACACTATAACAAATACTCTTTTTTAAACGCTGTGTTTCTATAGCACGATGTTCAATCTTATCCGCCACCAACACACGCATGGGATTAAGACCAGATGCAGTGTTGTAATACAAATTTCTACCAATGCGCGGATTCATTTCAAAACAGTACAGTTCGTGTGTATGCTCATCTATTTTAAGATCAAAATTTGCAAAACCTCGCCATTGAATACCCGTTAAGAAGTTGCAAACTTTTTGGTATATCTTTGGATAACTTTCCGTTATCATACATGCAGGATTGCCCAACGCTGTGGGTACATGATCTTCAAGCAAAACGTGCGCCGATCCCAACAGCGTTACGCGGTTGGATTCGTCTACATAAGCCGTTATTGACAAATTATAGCTATCGTTACCTTCAACGCGGCGCTGAACCAAAAAGTGCCTTACTTCTTCGTGTTCAAGTGCGTGAACATGAAGATCGCTTATAATACGAAATAATTCGTCTTGTGAACGTGCTGTATAAACCTTATATTTACCAGGCCATGAAAGCTTCTCATAACCAGAACTTAACACGGGCTTTAAAATGAGCGCATGCGTTGCAAAATTTACCGCAAGTTCATGATTGTCCATAATCTGGTCTAATACTGCACGAGGTTCATCGGCCAAATCAATCGAACACGACAACGGCGTTTGAAGCCCGTATTGTTTTATGAGAGAAGGAAAAACTTCCTTATCATTTACCTGTTGCAACAAACTAAACGAAGGCGCTGCAAAAGTGTAGTATGTGCTTAACACGTCGTTATGTGAAACTAAATCTCTTACGTAGGTATCTGCATTGGCGATCAGCAACAATTTTTGGCCCGCAAACGTGCGCTGTAATTGAGGACCCAGTGTCAGCAACGCTTGCACCAGTGCCGAGTAGGGCACATCGTGCATTACATAATCTTTCTCTAAGAACACCTGAATAATACGAGAATGAGCGATTGGTCCTAGAATTTGAGAAGCTACTACCGAGGAAGTTTTGCCGTATGCTTCATGAAACGACCGTGCGAGTGCATACGTACCTATGTCAGAGCCAATAATGACGGGGTGAAAATCTTGCATGGTAAACCCTTATCACGAAAGTTATAATGTTCTTAATAATTATGTACATCAGTATAAATCATAAGTTGATATGTCGGTATAAATTCATTTATAAAAACGCACGTCACAACATGCAACGTGCGTTTTATCTGCTCTTAATTACTTTTATACATAAGCTCGTAAATACATAATTCACATGTTTGCGCAAAGATAAACCCTACAGCAAAACAGGTTAGCGCGCCAACAAAGCGTTAACTGTCTTTACCACATCTGAAGCACAAAGGCCAAACTCTTTTTGAAGCCAATCGGCAGTGCCCACCTGACCAAACTGCTCATTTACCCCAATACGCTTAAATGGAACACATACTTGCGATTCTACAAGAGTTTCGGCAACACTTGATCCCAAGCCACCGTTAACGCTATGATTTTCAAAAGTTACTACAGCGCGTTTCCCTGCAACTTCGCTTAACACCAGTTCTTTATCAAGCGGCTTAATGCAAAACATATCAATAACTTCTACTGACAAGCCTTGTTTTTCTAATTCTTCTGCAGCATCGAGCGCATCTTTAACCAGCTGACCAGCGCTTATGATAAGAACATCACTACCTTTTTGAAGAACATTTCCACGTCCAAGCTCAAAGGTAGAACCACTCTCATAAATGCTGTACGAGGCTTTTCTTCCCGAGCGTACGTAGTGTACACCTTCCAAAGTTGCAAACGTGCGGATAATCCACTCCATTTGTACAGAATCTGCAGCATCGGTAATAATTGAACCTGGAATCATGCGCATAAGAGCCATATCTTCCCAAGTTGTGTGAGTTCCTCCGTTAGCTCCTGCAGTAAAGCCGGGGTCTGAGCCCCAAATATTGATGGTGTTGTGCGCATATCCACCAGACAAATAAATTTGGTCAAAACATCTACGGGTAGCAAAAGGTCCAAAGGTATGACAAAATGGAATATATCCCTCAGACGACATACCCGCTGCCATGCCCATCATGTTTTGTTCGGCAATACCAACTTCTACAAACTGTTCGGGCAGCTCCTTTTGAATTTTAAGCGTTCCGCTTGCTCCGCCTAAATCTGCGTCAAAACATAAAACACGATCATTTGTTTTCATCAGGTCAAGCAGCGTATCAACAACCGCATCACGATAAGGTTTTCCTGCGCTTCGACAATCTTTTGCAAGTTTAAACATTATTCCTCACTCTCCGTAGCTACTCATATTAAGAAAGATTTTGTGTGGCGCAAGAACTTTTACCATCGTCTAGGCCGCTACAAGCGCAAGGAAGACTCTCCCCTTCGAGCGCATAGGCAAGCGCAGCAATTTCTTGGTCAAAGCGCGCAATCGCTTCATCGGTAGCTTTATTGATTTCGTCGTTATTCCACTTCATCGAGTGATTCATTTCGGTTTCTTCAAAGTAAGGAACACCAGCACCTTTAATGGTGTCAAGTACAATAGCGTTAGCTTGATCGTGCTGGTCTTTTGCACGAGTAATTGCCTCATCAAGCGCAATAATATCTTGACCATTTACCTTTTGTGTATAAAAACCAAAGGCGCGCATTTTGTCTACGTAGTCAAAGGGTTCAAGAATATCTTTAGTTCTGCCGTCAAGCTGCTTTTTATTGTCATCTATAAATACAATGCAGCGATCAAGACGGTGTGCAGCAATGAACTCAAATGCTTCCCAGCACTGGCCTTCGTTAAGTTCCCCGTCGCCTACAAAAAGATAGGTATTACGAGAAGAATTTTTCTTTTTGAGGGCATAGGCAATACCAGCTGCAAGCGACGTTCCCTGGCCCAAAGAACCAGTTGTTGCATCAACACCAGGCGTTTTAAGACGATCGGTATGAGAAGGCAGGCGCGTTCCACCATCATTTAAGGTAAAGAGCCACTCCTTAGGAAAGAATCCGCGCTCGGCAAGCGTTGAATACATAACGGGACCTGCATGTCCTTTTGACAAAACAATACGATCTCTGTCTTCCCAGTGAGGATTATCAGGACGATGACGCAAATGTTTAGCATAAAGCACAGCATAGGCATCGGCTAATGAAAGCGAACCGCCAATATGGCCGTAGCCTCTATGCTGAAGCATTGCAAGTACATCACGACGAATTTTTGTTGCTAAAAGCTTAATTTTTTTATATTCCCTATCCTCCACGGAGCACTCCTGTTCTGTCACTGTATTGCACGCTCTATATATCTAGCTGTTATACGTTATTTACACACAAGACAACGATTATCCGATATGTTGTGCCAGCTTTTGTTCAAGCTCTGCCTTGTCTAAAATATTGATAAGAACTACTTTTTTCTCATCGGGAATACCTTGCATAAAATCCTTTAAATCATTGCCAACAATAAATAAATCGGCAGCTTGAGGATTGATGTCAGAAATAGTAGTATGATCCACTTCAATTTCGGGATGACCAAGCTTTTTAACAGCGTCTTCCGCATTCATATGAACGATAAGGCTTGAACCCAATCCGGAACCGCAACAACATAAAATCTTATGTACACTCATAGCAACCCCTTACAATTTATTTGGACGCCCTCTACACCTACCGTATCACAGGGCTGTAACCTTATTACACTATTATTATCTCTGAACTTTATTGAACACATGTTTGCGCTTGAGTTAAACAGAGATATAACACAATACATTTGTGTGCTTGTACCTTTATAAGTCCGTCCGATAAAACAAGCGAGGCCAGCTGACCTCGCTTGATGTTAAACAATCGCCAAAGCCTTCTTAGCGTCGCTGTAACAAAATTCTTACGCCTGCGTCTTTGGTTTAGGCGCAAGGAAGTTGTACAAAATAGGAGCAATGTAAACTACGACACAAATAAGCATTAAGAGCGAACCATTTGCATAATTTATAATGTTACCAAATACGATTCCCATCCAAGAGAAGTCGGCATCGGAGAAAGTTGCGCCTGTATAGCCAAGAGCGTTAAACACTGGCATGCAGATGGCTGGCAAGAATGTAATAAGCAAACCGTGCGCAAAGCCACCAGCAACACAACCTTTTACACCACCCTCTGCATTACCAAATACACCTGCGGTAGCACCACAGAAGAAGTGAGGGACAACGCCAGGCAAGATAAGAGCAACAGGAATCATAGCGTTTAATCCGCCAAGGATAAACAGTCCAACAATGCCACCAACAAATGAGCTAATAAATCCAATGGTCACCGCATTAGGTGCATATGTAAATGCAACAGGACAGTCAAGTGCAGGTTTGGCACCTGGAACTAGCTTATCGGCAATGCCTTTGAAAGCAGGAACAATTTCGCCAATAATAAGACGAACACCACTTAAGATGATGTAGACACCACCAGCAAAGCTCAAGCCTCCTGTAATGGCCCATACGATCCAGTTGTTAACTGTTTCGGAACCAATGTTCATAAGCCCTTTTAATGCGCCAAACTGAGCGTCAAATGCTTTGGGATCAGCAGCGAGTAATGCAGGACCTTCGGTTAAAATTCCGCGTGCAACAGCAATACCTGTTACCACTAAGAATAAAATAACCATCGTTAAACCAATTGAAACTGTTGTATCACGTAAAAAGATAAGACGTTTGGGGAAGTTGATTTCTTCGGTGCTTTTGCGATGAGGGTCATTGGCAAAGCAGCGGCCAACCACACCAGCAAGCCAGTAACCAAGTCCGCCTAAGTGACCAAGTGCCACTGAATCGCTTCCGGTTACTTTTCTAAACGTTACCTGACAATATGCAGGTGACAGCACCATAATAAAACCAAGCAAGCAGCCACCGGCAAGATAGAGCATCCAACCTTCAAGATGACCTGCGCCACCTAAAATAACCGCAATCATGCATGCCATATAAAGCGTGTGATGGCCCGTTAAGAAAATGTAGCGCATGCGTGAAAAACGAGCAAGAACAATGTTGAGAACCATTCCTACTGCCATAATAACCGCCGAACTAACACCAAAGTTCTTAAGCGCATCTGCAACAACGGCTTCGTTATTTGGTACAACGCCTTGCATATTAAATGCATAGTTAAAAATTTGGCCAAAACCCGTGAGAGAGTTTCCTACCAAAAAACCTGCGCCCGCACTTAACACCAAGAAACCAACAATGGTTTTAAGCGTACCTTTAACGATGTCTTCAACTGGTTTTCCTTGCAAACACAAGCCCAAACACGCAAGCAAGCCTACAAGAATAGCAGGTGTAGACAAGATGTTAATGATAACCTCAAGTACTGCCATCTGACTTCCTTTCTCTATGTATGCGCGCTTTATGTTAAAAACGCCACACACAATAATTGGATTTATCACGAGCTTCTTATGTAAAGTGCATAAGCTGACTCTGTTTTATCCGCTGCGTTATTACTGCTTTACCGCCGCAGACAATGTGTGCGCCTTACGCTGAAGCGCTGATAAATAAATCGTAAATTTCCTGTGTTGTTTGAGCTTGTGCAATGCTGGTAATGTTTGCCTCACAAGCAAACATGGTTGCAAGAATACGCATAACGTCAATATGATCGTTAGGATTTTGCGCAGCAAGTGTCACCAAAACACGAACAGGAGCATTACCCTCCTTAAAGACGACTCCTTCACGCACCACCGTAACCGCAAGCTGCTGATGTATAACACCTTGTTCAGGACGCGCGTGCAACAGTGCAAGGTCGGGAGTTAAAACAAAATATGGCCCGAATTCGTGCGCGTTTGCAATAATCCCGTCAATATAGGCACTCGTCACACTGCCATCATCCACAAGCGGCTGGACGGCAACGTGAATAGAATCTTCCCAGTCTTTGCACGCCGAAACAATTTGTATGTTTTTCAGCTTGAGCATTTCTTTCATAGTCATGCATAAACTCCTTCAAATAGTTCGTATGCGTGCAAAAATATGAAAACCGTCGGTTAAGACAGCTTTTAGTGTAACAATTAGTTCGTAATATTGACACATTTTTTTATTGTTCTTTCCTGATTTTCCGTCAGCGGTCTTATTTCAAGCGTAAAAGTACGGCTAACTTGTCCAAACACCCATAGTTCTTTAATATGCAACATAAGCTTTAATATTGTGTATACACAAGACGATCATTAACTTTTGTGTGCAAATTCTCCTTGAGGATTTGTGCGTAATCAAGGTTTCTTACATTTACTTCTTACATTTACTTCTTATGTTTACTTTTTACATTTACAAGAAATTGAATAAACGTGTAGTGCTCAAGAAAATATAAATCATTTCGCAAAGTACGCTACACTTAAATTGTCTGGACGAGAAGGGAGGAAACGTTGTTCCGAAAAGAACGCCATGCAGAGATTTTGCGCCTACTCGATAGACAAGGCCGTGTAGAAGTAGAAGATCTAGCTGCCCATTATGGAGTGAGCTGTGACAGCATTCGTAAAGATCTTCAATATCTTGATAAACACGGTTTATGCAAGCGCGTGTATGGCGGTGCGCTTAAGAGTGCTGATGTGAGCGCACTTAATAATTTTTTACATCCCAACGTTGATTCCAAACTTTCCACCCACCCTGACAGTCAGCGTACAAAACAGCGCGTTGACGAGCTTATACCCTCACTTAACCATGCACTTTCACCTGAGCCACAAACAGCACAAGGCTCAAACACGCACGATCATACTGACGCCAACAGATGGGCGGTTGCAAAACGCGCTTACTCGGAAATAAACGACGGCGATTCGATTTTTTTGGATTTATCGCGCATCAACATAGAGCTTGCACGGCTTTTAGCACAGGGAAACAAGCATGTTATTGTAACCACCAATATGTTAGATATTATTAAAATTCTCTCTGACGCACCGCACATTACAACGCTCGCAACGGGTGGTTTTCTTAACATAAAGCTCAATGGTTTTGTAGGATCCGAAACTATCAGCTTACTCGAACCGCTCCTATTCCTTAAAGCATTTATTGGCGCAGGAAGCATAGATTTAGACCAAATGGCGGTATCCTGCGACAATATTGACGGCGGAGCTGTAAAAGAAAAAGTTATCCACAATGCTTCATATACCTTCTTGCTGGCAGATAAAAACAAATTTAATCGAGAAGAACAGTATCGCTTTGCAACTATAACCGATTTTTCTGCCATAATTACCGACTGCGATGACGAGGTTGTGTTAAGAAAGTTGCGCACAACAGGAACGCCTATACTACAAGCGTAATAGAGGCGTTGTTTGTCACATATGTTCGATTGCTTTACGTTCGACAACGTAAAGCAATCATATCTTCCTAAATAATCTTCCTAGATAAACAGTATCATCGAAAGAACAAACATAAATACGCAACCCAAAAGCATAGGCGCGCTCACTCGTTTAACTACGTCAAGCGGGCTGGTTTTGGTGGTACCCGACACAATCATAATAACCGCGGAAACTGGGGATACCGCACGCAGTAAGTTGCCCGCCATTCCCATAGGAATGGAAACAGCAATAGGTGATATTCCCGCTGCCTGAGCCAAGGCTGGAATAAGCGGAACCATTGCATAAAAGAGCGCAACACCCGAGCCAGAAAGCAATACGATAAGAGCCGTAAGCCCAACCAAAATAAGAGGCAAAACAAACCCTAATCCATTACCGCTCATACCAGTCATCATTGCTTCAAGCGAGGCAATAAGTCCAATGGACTTAAGACCAACAACATAAATCATGGCAGCAACCAGCAAAGCGATAATAGGAAGCATCGAACCCATTCCCTTGAAGAAAGTTTCGGTTTTGCCAAGCGCTTCATGCACATCTTTACACCTAAGTGCATCACAGACGAGCGCGATTATAAACGAAATAAGCGTTGCGAGCTCTACACTCATTGTTATAGACACACCGCAACAAATTTTTGCGATGTACGCCACAACCAAAAGAACAATTGGCAAGAGAGGCAAAACAGCATAAAGCGCATGAAAGACGCCCTTGATTTCGTCTTTTGCTGTATCAGAATTTTTCTGTGCGGTGTGCGACTTATCTGCAGCCTCAACAGCTTGGTCTTTGGACTTACTTGCATTTTGCGTGGTAACTGTTTGATCAGCGCGCTTGCTCATAAATTTTTGCCAAAAGTAATGAACAACTGCCATAAAAATAAGGGTAGGAATAGAAACCAATGCATGATATCCAAAAACGTACTGAGAAACCGTGAGGTTTTCAAACATTGGATACTTTGCCAGCTCTGCCGTAATAGCAACATTATCGGCACCTAAAGGCGTTGGCATGATAGTTGCTGTTGTTGCGATAACCGCAGCTGCAGTTAAAGCCGACATCCCTGACTTTCTAAGCACCGGATATAACGTTGCAAGCAAGATAATTGCCAAATTTGACGCGCTTGGAACAACCAACGATAAAAGATTACCAAGAAGGAAAACAATAGGAACCAAAATATACGGCGAACGAACATGCGCAATTGGCTTTGCCAGCGCGCTCACGGTTGCGTCATTGGCACCAATTGAGCTCATATATGAGGTATAGCCACCTAAAAATAGCATGACAAGGCCTGCGCCCGTAAGCGTTGACTTAAACATGGCAATAATGGCAAGCAAAGGATCTAAAAGCGGAGTTGAACTTGGCTTAAAATCTTTAATTGCTAATCCATGACCCGTTGCAATTGCAACATACATAAGCACTAAACCAATAATAAACAGCGTAATTTTGATATCCATCTTTTTTACCAACATATAGCCGATAACACAGATGGATAGTGCTGCTATCACATACATTACTATAAGCTCCATACCACTCTCCTTACCACACATGCTTGTGCACGAGTACAAAAATTTACGTTACGGTACATGCATATGCACAAACATTAATTATTTTGAAGCTTCAACACGTTTACGCTCACATATACTAAGTTGTTCTACAAACCACGAACGAAATGCTTCGACATCAATATCGGTGCACACGTCAACATTGGGTTCTCCATGCAGATATCCCCTAAAGTCAACCAATGTGCAACCTGCAGTAAGCGTGCCTGCAAGCTCAATATCAACAAATGTTTTTTCGACCTTAAAGAATTCTGGCTTAAGAAAATACGCCATGGCTGTTGGATCGTACATTTTAAGTGCCGTGTTAATTGAGCCCGAACGATAGTGACTAAACAAGTCGTACACCATCTTGCCCGTTTTCCCAAACGTTTTAATTGTTAGGATGTCGTTTGCAGGAATTGTTGCTTTCCATCCAATATCAAGTCCAACCATAGCTAAAGGAATGCCTGATGAAAAAACAATTTTTGCAGCCTCGGGGTCGGTAGCAATATTGAACTCAGACAAAACGCCCTTATTGCCACGCGTGCATGTTCCACCCATAATAACAATACGTTTGATGAGCTCTTGATCTTGAGGATACAGGCGCAACAAGAGTGCCACATTGGTAAGAGGCCCTATTGCCACAATAGTTAAAGGTTCTTTGCTTGCATGGAGTGCTTTATGCATTGCAACAGGTGCAACGTCTTCCAACAAACACTCGTCTGCTTGACCTTCAAATTCGTAACCCGCTAAACCCGATTCACCGTGAACATTTGCAGCGGTTGTAAGCTCGCGCACAAGCGGACCTTGAGCTCCTTTTGCAACGGGGACATGCACATGCCAAAAATGCAAAAGTTTAAGCACGTTGTTAGTTACATTTTCAAGCGTTACATTACCGCCAACGGTGGTAATGAGCTTTATATCTGTTGTATCAGATGCAAGAGCAAGTCCTATGGCAGCAGCATCATCCACACCTGGATCGGTGTCTAAAATAATTGGTGTTTTCGCCATAACATTTCCTTTCAACGATAATATCTTTACACGCATGTTCTCTATAACCTCAAAGCTATGGTACTTAGTGCTACACCCTTTGTAACACAAGTCTTGGTGCGCTCACCGAAGCATACAAAGTTGACGCAATCCTTATACACAACTGATTGGCTTGTTCACCTTGTGCTGTATTTCAAACGCTTCAACTTCCTCACAAGTTGGAATAGACACTTGTGCTCCAACACGTGTTGTTGAAAGAGCAGCGGCGGCTTGTGCAAAAGCGATCGCCTGCTCTGTGTGTGCACCTTTTGCAAGACAAGCACTCATTGCGCCAACAAAGGTATCGCCAGCACCGGTTGAGTCTAGAGCTTTTATGGTATATGCAGGAGCAAAAAGTTGATGTTTGTTTGATACAAGCAAACATCCTGCGGCGCCCAACGTAACAACCAGGGTTTTCATTCCTAGTTGCAAAACCTTTGTAAGTGCGCACATAGTAGAGGCGTCCATGGTTGGATTAATGTCAAATAAGCTCATGCATTCGGTTTCGTTAAGGCATAAAATGTCGATACTTTTATACAACGATGGCTTAATAGAGCGCACGGGAGACGGGTTTACAACTGTGATCATGTCATGGGCATGAGCAAACTCTATGGACGACTCTACCGTCTGAGCAGGAGACTCAAATTGCGTCAAAAAAATGTCGTGCGGCTGTGCAACACGCGAAAGTGCTGCATGTGCAAATTGTGGTGTAACAGACTCATTTGCGCCGTGATTAATAATAATTCTGTTGTTTCCATGAGAGCGCAGGACAATTGCCATACCAGTTGTTGAGGTAGTTGTTGTTACCTCTTGAATATCAACCCCTGATTGAGCCATGCTGGCGCGCAGCTCTTTACCAAAGCTGTCGGTTCCCACACATCCAATAAGATGAGTGTGAACTCCTGCGCGCGCAGACGCCACCGCCTGATTTGCACCTTTACCACCAGCATTGATAAGCAGATTATCTCCCGAAAGTGTTTCGCCTTCTAATGGCATTCTGTCTGATTCTATGGAGACATCCATATTGATGCTACCAAGCACCACAACTTTGCTCATACCTCACCATACCTTATAGTAACGTGGATACAGCTTGCGCTCATACAATACAAACCTCTTTATTGTGTGAGCACAACCTGTCTCTACGGTTGCTTAAACCCCGTTTCATCAAATGCCAGCCCAATACAGGCATTCATGTTCTTATATCGGGCACATATATAGGGAACGTATTTCCTAATCTTGTTTACTATAGTAGACACACATGAAAACCCACATCGTATATCCATCCACAAATGGCATGGTTTAATCCGTCAACGGTATATTTCTTAGAAAATTATGCGCAATACACGATCTTTACTGGTAACATAATGCCTGCAATCCCAAACGTTATTTTTCGATTGACAAGATGTCTTAATTGGGGCGATAAACGTTCTAAGGAATACCATGAACATTAAAGATATAGCACGATTAGCAGGCGTTTCGCCAACAACCGTTTCAAAAATCCTTAATCGTAAAGACCAAAATATTAGTAGTCAAACACGCGCTGTAGTATTAGATACCATTAAAAAATATCATTACACCCCTTATGCACGTATTACCGCGCAACGAAACACATGGCTTGTAGGTGTTTGTGTGCGCGAGACAAAAGAGAATATGTGCTTGGTATCAGGAATAATAGAAGCGCTACAGAAGCATCACATATCTACCCTTGTGATATACACCCGCGAAGAATCCCGTGAAGAGCAGGTAATCACAGAGCTTATACAATCAAATATAAGCGCGCTCATCTGGGAGCCGCTCAATACTATGCAGACTCCTACTAACACAACTATAGACAATCTTTGCGTGAAGCACGACATTGAGGTGCTCAAACTTGCCAAAGATGGTGGCGAGCACAACTATAGTATTGATTTTCAAACACTTGCGCACGATCTAAGCGCCGAGCTTATCTTGGCTGGTCATCGTCATATTGCGTGTCTTACCAATAAAGAAACTCCACGCGCGTTTATACAGGGATACGCCTCGATACTTTTTCAGCGAAAAATTATGCTTGCAGAACAAAACTGTTATACAAGCGTGTGCAATGAACTGTTGCAAGCACTTGTAAACGGCGATATAACAGCCGTGGTGTGTGCTTCATGGCAACAAGCGCAAGACCTTCGTACGCAGCTTTATACGCTTCACATACAAGCACCGCAGGATTTTTCGCTTGTATGTCTGCAAAGCGATGCAGAACACGCGCCTCAGAGCGCAGACGAGCAGCCACAAACAGATACAGACGCTTCAAACACAAATGGTTGCGCCTCTGTGGTGTATTCCTATTTAAATACACCTATAAGCGCATACAGCATAAGCTATAAAGATTTTGGAACATATATAGCGCAACAAGTACAGATAGCAAATCAATCGGTCATTGATGCTGATGGATGTGCGCGCAAGCAAGACGATGCCTCAGACGCCGTGTTCAACTTTATCCCCACGCATAACGCACTTACCACCCAAGCAAGCATTGCTTCACCTCAAAATAATAAACACGAACGAATTGTAATTGTTGGAAGTATTAATATTGACACTCAGCTTTTGGTGGATCATATTCCTGGAGCAGGTTCTACCGTGACCACAACCACGTCTCATATTTCGGTGGGAGGAAAAGGTCTTAACTATGCTATTGGCGTTGCCAAACTTGCACATAAAGCCGTGCTTATTGGCAACATTGGCGACGATAGCGAATCGAGTATGATTTATAAAGAGTTAAGCCGCTGGAATATAGACACCAAAGGAGTAGTACGCACAAAAGACGAGCAAACGGGCAAGGCATACATCTGTGTAGATAAACAAGGCACGTCAACCATCACCATTCTTACAGGCGCCAATAGTAAACTTTGTGCTCAAGACATAATTGAGCGCAAACATTTGTTTAGAAACGCATCGTTGTGTCTTATTCCATCCGAAGTTCCACTTGATGCGGCCGAACAGGCTTGCAAAGAGGCAAAACGCCAGGGAGCGCAGGTTATTTTTAAGCCGGTAGCACTTACTGAATTTCCAAAACGCATGGCAGCCTATATTGATTACATTATTCCCAACGAACACGAGCTTGCTACGCTGTGTCGCACGCTCAAAAATTGCGTGCAGGCACGTACTCCTCACCGTGATGACCGCACAGCGAAAAAGACGCAAAATGCATTGATTGATCAGGCGCATATGTTACTTAACTTGGGGATTCCTCATGTCATAGTTACGCGCGGTGAAAAAGGTTGCGATTATTTCTCGGCGTCCTCTCATATCCATACGCCATCTCATGCATTCAAAACGATCGACACAACTGGCGCAAGCGATGCATTTATCTGCGCATTTGCAACAAGCTTGCTTAGCAATGATAGTGTTGAGCGCGCTCTAGATGACGCGTGTTATGCCGCAGGCTACAGCACCACACGACCAGGTGTTGTACAGGCGTTGATTGACGCGCAAACACTTGAACTGTATCGCGAGCGTCATATTGATACAAAACAGAACGCATAGGAAGCAAAATATTTTATAAAAGGGAAAATATAAAGGGGAAAAATAAAAAAGAAAATAAATGGTGGGCGATGAGGGATTTGAACCCCCGACCTTGTGCGTGTAAAGCACCTGCGCTAGCCACTGCGCCAATCGCCCGAAAGAAGTGTAGCACAAAATGGAATTATTTCGCAGTGATATTCTTCAAGAATCCTAAATTTCTAAAACGCACTATACTAAAACGTATGGAAACAACACTTTATGACATACTTAAACAACTCCAAGCTCAAGGGCTACTTCTTGAGGTTTATAACCTCAAGAACACTGAAGGTGACCCGCGCTGGGATGATTTTTTGCCAAACGTTCAGTTTATAGACTCTACCTGCGGTAATAACAAAATTATGGCAACTGCAGACAGTTTAATAAACGGTTTGGATTCAAACTCGCTCTACTCACAAAAGCACCATATTTTTGTGTGCAAAGGCGCGGCATTTAAGCCCGAATATCTCCAAGATGCACTCAAAAAAGGTGCAACGGCATATATGTGCGACAATACTCACGCGCAGACGTTGCGAACATACTGCCCAGATGCCACACAAATTGTTGTTAACGACATTAGACTTGCGATGGCACAAGCAGCACCTCTAGCATGGGGACATCCCGATACGCGCCTTATTACGGTAGGAATAACCGGAACCAAAGGTAAAACAACCACCGCATGCATGATTAAAAGCATTCTTGATGCACGCGCACAACGCAAACATATATGCACTTCACAAGGCAAATCTCCTATTGGACTTATGGGATCTATAACCACGTATGATGGCATTATCAACGAAGAAAGTACCAATACCACACCCGAAGCTCCCGATTTTTGGCGTCATCTACACAATGCAGCAGAATCGGGAATCACACATATGGTTATGGAGATTTCAAGTCAGGCGCTTAAACACCATCGTGTTGATGGCCTTCATTTAGATGTTGCACTGTTTTTGAACATCTCGCCCGACCACATATCCAAAGTTGAGCACCCTACCTTTGAAGATTATTTCTTAAGCAAGCTTATGATATTTTCTATGGCGGATGCTGCAGTTATGAATCTTGACGCCGATCATTTTGAAGCAATTTACGCGCATGCTCACGCATGCAGTCCCTTGCTTGTCTGCGGACGCGTGCACGCGCAGCGACGTCTTGAGGCATATGAGCCACAATTTCTGTCAGACAAAAAAGTAGCAAGCACATTAAAGGCTGCGCTTAACCGCACGTTACCTGCAGATATAGCGGCGCACGACATACGTCCCCAAGGGTGCGGTTTGCAATTTAGCTGTGACGAAGCACACAACGCTAACGCTCAACAGCGCGACTTTTTTGTACCACTTCATGGAACATTTAATGTGGATAACGCATTATGCGCTGTTGCATGTGCCGATCTTTTACATGCCAACACGTCTGATATCCAACAGGGTTTAGCCAACACACACGTTGCAGGACGAATGGAATTTATTCCAACTCACACGCAAAACATTCAAGGCATTGTAGACTACGCACACAATAAGTTGTCGTTTAGATGCTTTTTTAGTGACCTTGCTCATGAATTTCCTCATTACAAGATCATTGCTCTTTTTGGCGCACCCGGAGGAAAAGCCTTTGACCGCAGGCGAGATCTGGTAGAAGAAGCAGCTAAATGGGCAGATACCATCATGCTAACCGAAGAAGACCCCGGACATGAGCGCGTACAAGATATTTGCAACGAAATGGCAAAGCATATGCCAAAAGGTCAGAAATACTATATTGAATGCAGCCGAGCAGCCGCTATAGAAAAAGCAGTTGAGCTTGCAAATTGCTCACAAGCTAAAACACTTATTTGTATGCTTGGCAAGGGCGACGAAACCACCCAACACGAGCAAGATCGTTACGTAAGCTACTTGCCTGATAAAGACATATTCATACATGCCGTTAATGCTCTAAAGGAGTCTCATGACCAATAACCACACACAAAGCGCGCCTTATCAAACCACCTCACTGAACCGTCTCTCGTCACTAGACACCCTCAGTGACAAGCTCAAAGCACGTCTGAGTCGCATTAGCTATGTATTGTCTGACACCGACAACACCATGATTAGTCATAGCTGTGCTTTATGCTCCGCTGATGGAACACCCTCATTTGAACTTGCAAAAGCACTTGTTTTAGCACGTAAACACAATATTTCAATAGTTCCATGTACGGGTCGAAATCGCGCTATGATTCGCGAAGACGCACGCCTTTTAGGCCTTTCACAATGGATCGGCGAAATGGGCGGTATTATCTGCACAAAAGACGGAGCAGAATCTGTGTGGGAATATGCGTGTGCAGATATGGAATATGACGCAAACTCACATAAGACTCCACATGACATGATTATGCAAACAGGTGTTGTTGATGCACTTCTTAAACGTTGGAGCACATCGCTTGAACTATACAACGATAACGGGCTTGGCTATCAATATCGCGAAGTGACCGTTGCGCTGCGTGGTAAGCTTGATGAAGCCGAAGCTCAAGACATGCTTAACCACTGTGGTCTGGCACTCGACTTAGTGAACAATGGTGTTGTTACTCATATTAACGGACCAACTATTCTTGCGCGCAATGCACAAGGCGTGGCTACCAATATCAGCAACTATCACATCGTTCCTAAAAATCTTAACAAGGGTTATGCAGTTGCTCAATTTATGCGCATGATGAATCTTTCTCGCGAGCAAGTACTTGCCTGTGGCGACTCATCTGCCGACTGTTCGATGGCACAAAGCGCAGGTATGTTTGTGCTAATGCAAAACGGTGCAAAAAATCAATCGTGTATGCAAGAACTCGCAGGCGCAGATAATGCATTTGTAACCGATCGCCCTTCCACCGATGGTTTTTGCGATCTTATTCATCTGTTGTGTGCTTGTCAGGACGAATATAAATCAACAGGTATCTAAGCCCTGCAGAAAAATCGCAACTCGTGGTAAAGTTGATATGTACCTTGTGTACAGATAGCAAGAGATATACGCGCTCATTGCGCGCATGAACAATCTTGCTGTCTTTTTATACCTGCACATGACGTGATTATGGATTCATACTATGTGGTTTAGTTTTTTGGTAAGTGCTCTTATTGGAGTTGCACTTCTTTATATCCCAGGATTTTTGCTGCTCAAAGTTGCGCACATGGATACCGCACGCGCGCTTGCAACCGCCCCTCTCATAAGTTGTGCACTGCTTTTTGTAACAGCAGAAGCTTTGGCACTTATGCACATACCGCTTAGAGCCATTGGTTTATGTCATTGTAGTTTTATGTGGGTTGCTGCCATTATGTTCTACGTTTATGCATATAAGCGCAAAATTAAGACAAAGCAAACAGCTTACTCGCACAATAACACACCCACTCACAGCCTTATGTTATGCCAAGGAAATGGACTTTTGCAGTTGGCACCTACAACATACATAACGTATCTTTGTATGGGCTTACTAGGTGGCTTAATATTTTTTATGTTGCCGATTAAATCGCCCGAAAACATTGCACAAGGCTGGGATACCGTCAGTCACTTAAGTCTTACTCAGACCATGATAGGCGAAGGTACATATAATGTGCTTATGCCCTCATTTTACGAGCATGCATTTGCAGCCATAAACCCATCATCCTACAAACCTGCATTTTATCCCGCTGGTTGGAACGTGTTATGCGCGATCATTACGCAACTTGCTCATACCAATACCGTTATCGCGGCCAATGCACTTAATTTTATCTTTGCCTCAGTAGTATATCCTTTAGCAATTATGACTTTTATAGCTCAAGTGTATCCACGCTATCCGCGCACGATATATGTAGGAGCGTTTTTACCCGCACTTTCTTGTGTGTTTCCATGGATACTTTTGGTATACGGGCCACTCTTCCCCTTTGTATCCGCGCTCTGTATCACGCCTGCTATCTTTTGGGTGTTCATGACGCTTACGCGCTCAAAAACAACTACCAAGGATCGTGTATGCCTTATTCCGGTTTTTATCTGCGGAGCAATTACCCTTATAGCACTTCATCCTTCGTCCTTTTTTGTGTGCGTACTTGTTCTTACGCCGTGGTGTATGGCACGGATAAAAAACACAAGCAGAAATCTGCATATAGGCGCAAAGCGTATTAGTGCATTCTTACTATCAATTATATTTTTCTGCGCCGTTATTGCAGGGTGGATTGGCCTGTATTACCTCATTGTAGGAAAAGTTGCACTCAACTATTGGTGGAGCTCGTACAGTAGTTTTACCAACGCTCTTTTACAGGCAGTATTGTTTGAATTTGTAGGTAAGACGGCAATGGATAATTGGTTTGTTGCACCCCAACCAATACTGTTTTTTGTATTTATTATAGGCGTGTGGCAATCTTTCAAACACGCACAAGGGCGCTTTTTAACAGCGAGCTACCTTTACCTTGTAAGCGTTTGCATTATAGTTATCTCGTCGGATTCGCCCATTAAAGGTATCTTAAGCAGTTTTTGGTATACCGATCCTTACCGTATCGCCGCATTAATTGCGCTGGTAACCACGCCTGTTATTGCACGCGGATTAGATAACTTATGTTCCTTTGCGCACGAACAGCTCTATCCAATTATGCAAAACATGCACAAACGCATGCATGTTGTATCTCTGCGCAAAAAAGCGCCTGCGCAAACAGGCTTATTTGCCCCTATCAAACAAAATCACCTATGGCACACAGATTTTTCCCATTTCTCAACTACCTTAGTGATCGTGGCCTTTTTAGCGGCAAATACCCTCATACCGCTCCCCCAATTTAAAGAACAAGATCCCCACGAACCTCCTAACGTTATCCAAAGCAGTGGCGTTATCAATAACTTAAAAGTTGTGACTGCTGGTTATCAAGATAGCCGTTTTGTAAACGCTCAAAGATATGAATTTATGAAGCAAGCACAAAAGATCACTCGCCAAGATGTTGTTCTTAACAATCCGTTTGATGGAAGTGTTTTAGCGTATGGAATGACCTCTATGCAAACGTTTTGGCGTTATCCATACATCCTCAATGAATTTGAGAAGCCTGGTTTTACGCGTATTCGTATTGAGCTTGATGAAATCTCGTATAACGAAAAAGTACGCCATGACGTTAAAAAACTGGGCGCAAAATATGTATTGAGCCTTGGAAAGCATCGCCGTGAGGACGCAACTCTTATGGCTGAATATAGACCTCAAGCATTTAGCGGTATAGATAGAATAACGCCCGATACAAAGGGATTCACCCCTGTCTTACAACAGGGCGATATGGTGCTGTATAAAATTGATACAATGTAAATAGGCACCACGCGAAAGCCTCATGTATGCCAAAAAATTGTTTAGTATTTGTGATGAAACCGCCTCACCACGTTTTTCTTAAAAAGTCACTAGCATAAATTCTTATGGTTTGGTATACTTCTTCATTGCGCTTGTCCCCATCGTCTAACGGTTAGGACACCGCCCTTTCAAGGCGGAAATACGAGTTCGATTCTCGTTGGGGGTACCATAGAATTTGCTACCGTACTTTTTTGTAAGTGCGGTTTTTTTATAACGATATTTAGGGTATAATCTCCATCGCTTAAAAATCCATAATATTATATGTGGCATTTTTGCTTGATATTATGTATACAACCACAAAACGGTTACGCAACATACACGAGAAAGGAACCCATGCATACCTCGTTTTCAGCACATGTGGCTCGTATAGCACTCACATGCGGCTTACTTTATAGTGGTGTACCATATGCTATTTCGTACGCACAGAACTCAGCCACCCCCCCCCC
>NZ_CFRCNA010000008.1:0-62060 GCF_986145555.1 Fannyhessea sp. | reverse complement strand
AAATATCTAGACCAACAGGAATTAAAAAACCTCGTGCAATTGCAACTGCTTTAATTGCTTGATTAACAGCTCCCGCACCAACTGCCTGCAGATTTACAGGAACACCATCTTTTACCATGCCTGCTATGGCGCCCGCAATAGAAGCAGGAGACGATTTGGTTGAGATCTTAAGAAATTCCATAGATGAGACTCCATTTATACATCAGATAAACTATAAACACACGTATAGTAGTTTAGCGAATTTAAGCAGGTAATGCACGATATATTTCAAAATTATACGAAATCTGATTCGTCGTAGTCAAACGTAACGATAATTTTATTATTCCGCATAACGATTGACGGCTCACGTACTAAGCCAATGTAGTATTTTTGCGCAAGTTTATCAAATGTTGATGACAAATTGCGCGCAAACGTCGCTTTATCCTCAGGTGTTAAGTGCACCGCTCGTTTGGTGTCATAGATATTAACAGGAGCAGGCGTACTTTGATGAGTTTTCCGAAAATACGAACAAAGTGATTTTACTGGCTTAATCTGCCCAGATAAAATGCGGTGTATATTTCGTTCTGATACTTCAAGGGCGCAATGGTGCGCTACATTCATAAGCTCGTGGGAGTCGCTTGCTGCAAAAAAACGGTCAATAATAGGAAGAGAATCTAAACTATCAGCAAACAAAAAGTCTTGTACATCTGTGCGTTTAGAGACTAATGCATAGAGCGTGGCGATGATTTCGGTAGGCGTTCCTAAATATACTTCACAATTTTTTGACTCGCGAAGGGCAAAATCACAGCAGGTTCGGATAATATTATGCGGTCCCACCAGTTCAAAATCAGATGTCACCGCTTGTTTTATTTGAGTTTGAGGTTGGGTATCGCCCGAATCTTGTTTAAGTGCATGATAGAGCGGCCGACTTGATTGATCTCGCTTTTCGGTAACCTTATCGGTGTCAACACGTACAACAAGAGCCGTGCCAAGACCTGGCAGCGAAGATGCAACATAAGCTTGTTGTGCGTGCTCTTTGATGGCGTAAAGTGCCATTCCTCTACCATGAATCCCCCAGTGGTCACTGTGAACGCTATCGAGCTTGGAGGTAACACGTGCTTCAAAAATCTTGTCATGCATGGATAGCGGAATGCCCACCCCGTCATCTAAAACAGTTATGGTGCGTATAGTATCCTGCTTGGTGGTGGCAACAAAAATATGATGAGCACCAGCATCACGACTGTTACGAAGAAGCTCAATAACAATATCTTCTACGCAACGGATATCCTGTTGTGCCTGCCTGCGCTCTGCTTCTCTAATACGAAGGCGAACAAAACCACATCCGAGCTTTTCTTCAACACGAAGATTGCTTTGTGGGGCTACGCTATCGAGAAAATCTTTCATATCTTTATGTGATTCACTCATAATAACACTCAGTTTTCACAACGTTTTTTGACATATGAGCAGGTATAGATGTAAAAAGTAAGAAAAAAGTGGCGCGGCAGATGCGCCGCGCCAAATTTTATTTTGCAATATCATATGCACGTGATTCACGAATAACAACCACGCGAACCTGTCCGGGATACTCCATCTCTTCTTCAATTTGTTTTGCAATATCATGAGCAAGAACAGTAGCTGCAGCATCGGAGATTTTTTCGGGCTCAACCATAACATGGAGCTCTCTACCTGCTTGCATAGCATAGGTACGAGCAACACCTTCATGCGCGTTAGAAATCTCTTCAAGTTTTTCAAGGCGTTTAATGTAATTTTCAGCCGACTCACGACGAGCGCCTGGACGTGCAGCAGAAATAGCGTCTGCAGCTTGTACAAGGACATCGAGTACAGTTTTAGGTTCAATGTCCGCATGGTGAGCTTCAACGGCATGCACAACTTCGGGCTTTTCACCATAGCGTCTGCAAAGCTCAGCACCAATCACAGCGTGTGGTCCTTCAACTTCGTGATCTATAGCTTTACCAATATCATGTAATAAACCAGCACGCTTTGCAGGACCTGTTTCAAAGCCAAGTTCCGAAGCCATAATGCCGCACAAAATTCCAACTTGAACACAGTGCTGCAAAACATTTTGACCAAACGACGTACGGTATTTAAGTGCACCTAACACGCGCATAAGCTCGGGGTGCATATCATGAATACCTACATCAAATGCAGCTTGCTCGCCGGCTTCTTGCACCTGCTCGCGAACCTGAGCTTGAGCTTTTTTAAACATCTCTTCAATACGCGCAGGATGAATGCGGCCATCGGCAATTAAATTCTCTAGAGTAACACGTGCAATTTCGCGGCGAACGGGACTAAAACTAGAAAGAACAACAGTTTCGGGTGTGTCGTCGATAACAAGAGAAACACCAGAAATCTGTTCAAATGTTCTAATGTTGCGACCTTCACGACCAATAATACGACCTTTTAGATCGTCTGATGGTATGTGAACGGTAGTTACTGTAATTTCACCAGCTTGGTCAGCAGCACAACGCTGAATTGCAACAGAGATGATCTCGCGTGCCATTTTATCTGTTTGAAACTTAATACGGGCTTCGGAATCACGGATAATCTGAGCTTCTTCTTTAAGCGTGCTTTCACGAACTTTTTGCAACAACTCATTGTGAGCTTCATCACGTGTGAGCGTTGAGATTCTCTCTAATTCTGTAGTTTGTTTTACAAACAACTCATCTACATCGTGTTTCTTGCGATCAAGCTGACCTTGCAGGCTAGAAAGTTGATGTTCTTTCTTATCGAGGGTTTCGCTTCTTCTATCAAGCGTTTCTTCACGCTGCATGATGCGATTTTCCATAGATTGCAAGTCACGCTTGCGCTGCTTCTCTTCGGATTCTGCTTTTTGTTTGAGCTGATAAATTTCTTCTTTTGCTTCTACAAGCGCAGTTTTCTTGGTAGTTTTTGCTTCGCGTTCAGCGTCGCGAATAATACGATTGGCGTTTTGTTCTGCTGTTGAAATGTCACGTTTAACCTGTTCGAGCTTGGAAGTACCTACATGAGTGAGATACGCATAAACGCACAAGGCTGCAGCAACAAAGCAGACCAGACCTACTACAACTAATAAAACTATATGATCCATATAAACTCCTCAAATGAAAATAATATGAGTTCAGGAATCCGTAACGGAGCCCGCCATTTGAGGCATATCTCGCCTAGAGCACGTATTCGAAACATAATAAAACTGCAGTTAAAAGGCAGCATTTAATAATCAAAACAAATCGAACAAAGTTAGCGCAGTCATAGTGACCTGCGAGAAATATCTCAAAAGACTCTCTAATAGTACGGTTATATGGAGGTGATGTCAATATATGAGTGGTGTTGTAGGAAAAACGCGAAAAAAATCCATTCACATGAAGATTGTTGCTCGGTAGAGGTTTAGCCTAGTTTCATGACGCTGTAAACGGTCCTCCCAAACCATTACTTAACGTATATATGTTAGTACGCAAAAGCGTAATTGTTACCATTTGGAAAACTAGTTGACGAAAACACTAACAGGGTCTTTAATATGATTCAATCGAATAGCACCTAAACCGTTGATGCGGAGATAACGGCAATTTAAGCCCATACAGAGAGTCTGCGATGCTGAGAATCAGGCTGGAAACAAATTGTCAAATGGACCGCTGAGGGCACAGTCAAATAGAGTTGTTGGTTTTACATCTTGGCTCTAGAGTATTCTGTGACGTCAGACACGCGTAAGTTGTCGGGAATATGATGGTATTCTTTAAGTGCGCGCAGAGCTTAAGCGCATGCGCGAATTCAAGGTGGCACCGCGGATTTTTATCTTTTTGCATACGTGCATAAAAGCTAAGAAGTTCGTCCTTGATAGAACGTAGTTTCTGTTGGGGGCGTATTTTTTTAACAAATTTGCTCACCGCTTCAATCTGTGGATGAGCGTTTGTTGTCAGCGCAACGTAAATGCACGTGCTTCGGGTTGTGCTCAAGTTTGTTTTACTCCCCCATAGACCATAGACTGTGGAGGAGGAATTTTATGGAAGCACAGCCACTTGCTGCAAACTTAAGTTTTGCGCAGCTCATGCGCCTCAAAGACGAGGCTCGCTACAAACAAGTACCCCTTGTTTATGCGCTCCCTATGCACAATTACACGCCTACTCAGGTGTTACGTGTGCTTAAAGGGATATCAACACATTGTTATTTACTTGAATCAGCTCAGCATGGTAACCGTGGGCGTTACTCTTTTTTGGGTTTTGACCCTACGCTTGAAATTTATTGTCAACAAGGCCACATGCACATAGGCGATGTGGATTTTTTGACCGATGATCCCAATTTCTACATTCGTCAAATTTTGCATGAGCATAGCTCATATAAGGTACCTGAATTTCCTCCTTTTTGCGGGGGTTTAGTTGGGTATTTTTCATTTGAGTATCTTGGCTATCAAGAAAAATCTATTTGTGCAGATAAGTATATAGATGAGCAATTTAGAGACGTTGATCTCATGCTTTTTGATCAACTTATTACTTTTGACCATCTACAAAACAAAATTCTTCTTACGGCGCAGGTGGAACTTAAAAACCTGAAAACAAGTTATAACAAAGCGCTTCTTAAAATTGAACAATTAGAGCAACTCATTACAAGAGGTAAACCTGCTTATATTGAGGCAGGAAGCCTAACAGGTGAGCTTCACATACAGCACAGTAAAAAGTCATTTTGCGAAATGGTTGTACGCGCGCAGGAGCATATCATGGACGGAGATATATTTCAAATTGTGCTCTCTAATAAAATTTCAGCAGCATATCATGGCAGTTTGCTTGATACCTACGAAGAGCTTAAGGCTATCAATCCATCTCCTTACATGTTCTACTTTTCGGGCGACGATCTAGAAATTGCAGGGTCTTCACCAGAAACGCTTGTACAACTCCAAGATGGAGTGCTTCACACCTATCCCCTTGCTGGTACAAGACGGCGCGGACGGAATGCATTTGAAGACAAACAGCAAGAAAAGCAACTGTTACATGACGAAAAAGAACTTGCCGAACATAATATGCTCGTTGATCTGGGCCGCAATGATCTTGGAAAAGTGAGCACGTTTGGAAGCGTATGCGTAGAACGCTTGCATAGTATTGAGAGATTTTCTCATGTAATGCATCTAGGATCAGCTGTACGTGGTTGCATTTCCCCTGATAAAGATGCACTTGATGCAATTGTTGCAACGATGCCTGCAGGAACGTTAAGCGGAGCTCCTAAAATTTCGGCGTGTAGGCTTATTGCTCAACTTGAAAAAACACGGCGCGGAATATATGGAGGCGCCCTTGGCTACCTTGATTTTTCGGGGAACATGGACACCTGTATAGGAATTCGCTTGTTATATACAAAAAACGGTGAAGTATATGTGCAAACAGGTGCAGGAATTGTAGCTGATTCGCAGCCAGAAAAAGAGTATGAGGAGTGCATGAACAAAGCCAGAAGCTCGCTTGCAGCACTTCACATAGATGATGAGAATATGCGCGAACTCACCTGAGCGCGTCGTTACAATTGCAAAATTAACTCTTTGGGCATCACGAAAGGAGCGAATATGAATTTACTTATCGATAACTATGACAGTTTTTCGTTCAATCTTTACCAGCTTATTGGTTCTATCGACCCACAGATACGCGTGATAAGAAATGATGAAGTCAAGGTTGAGGATATTCTACGCGAGCATTTTTCTTCAATTATTATCTCGCCAGGACCGGGGGCTCCAAAAGATGCAGGTATTTGCGAAGAGCTTATTCAAAAGCTCAACGATAAGACCCCTATACTAGGCGTGTGCTTAGGTCATCAAGCAATCTGTGAAGCATTTGGCGCAAAGATTGTTCATGCAAAAAAGCTTATGCATGGCAAACAATCTCATATTGAACTTGATTTAAGTTGTCCGCTCTTTAAAGATCTTCCCAAAAAGATCGATGTAGCACGCTATCATTCCCTTGCCGTGGAAGATAGGTGTTTTCCTTCCCCTCTTAAAATCTGCGCGCGAGCAGAAGATGGCGAGATTATGGCTGTTATGCACAAGAATTTACCAATATATGGCGTGCAATTTCATCCAGAGTCAATCATGACACCAGATGGATACACGATATTGAACAATTTTATTAGCATCGCACACAAAGGAGCAAATCATGATTAGTGAAGCAATTAAGAAAATCGTAGACAAACAGGACTTAAGCTATGACGAAGCTTACAAGGTTATGAAAGAAATTATGCAGGGGAAAACTACACAGACACAAAATGCTGCTTTTCTTGCTGCGTTATCTACCAAAAGTACCCATGCTGAAACGATTGACGAAATTTGTGGATGTGCCCAGGCTATGCGTGAATGTGCTACGGCAGTTCCCTATGATGAGGCAGTTCTTGAAATCGTTGGAACGGGTGGAGACAAGTCAAAAAGTTTTAATATCTCAACAACGGCTGCACTGATTGTAGCGTCAGCTGGCGTCAAAGTTGCTAAACATGGCAATCGAGCTGCGAGTTCGCTTTGTGGAGCGGCCGATGTGCTTGAAGCTCTTGGAGTTACTATTAAACAAACGCCTGCTACCTGCAAAAAGCTACTCGATGAGGTGGGCATGTGCTTTCTTTTTGCTCAAAGTTATCACCCCTCGATGAAGTACGTAGCTCCTATTCGTAAAGAACTTGGGGTACGAACAGTTTTTAATATCTTAGGACCCCTGACAAATCCTGCGCATCCTCGTATGCAGCTTTTAGGTGTGTATGATGAGCGTTTATTAGAGCCACTAGCTGCGGTGCTTAAAAATTTAGGTCTGACACGTGCGCTTGTTGTTTACGGAACCGATTGCTTAGACGAAATTTCGCTCTCAGCTCCAACACGTGTTTGTGAGCTTAAGCATGGTGAGTTTACAACCTATGAGATCTCGCCTTTAGAGTTTGGTTTTTCTTTCTGTAAAAAAGAAGATCTTGAGGGAGGCAATCCAGAGGAGAACGCACAAATTACTCGTGATATTTTAGCAGGTAAACAAGGACATTATCGAAACGCTGCAGTCCTTAATGCAGGAGCTGCACTCTATGTTGCAGGTAAAACTTCAAGTATTGAAGAGGGTGTACGACAAGCTGAAATGCTTATCGACAGCGGAGCTGCACGAGCACTTTTGGATAAATTTGTACGTCTGAGCAATACCTATGCTTTAGAGGAAAGTGCCCAATCTGAAGAAAGTTCGAGGTAGCTATGTCTATATTGGAGGAATTAGCGAAGTCTTCGCAAGCTCAGGTAAAGGTTAGAAAATCATGTCCAGGGAAAAGTTATAAAGAGATAGCTCAAAGGGCGCTTGAGATAGCTGACGCAGAACTACTCAATCAAAAAGAAGGAAAATTTTCATTTCCTTTTTATGCAGCGTGCGCGCAACCTGGGCTTTCGTTTATTTGTGAAGTTAAACGTGCAAGCCCCTCTCGCGGACTTATTGCACCTGAGTTTAACCATACAGAAATTGCGCAAGATTATGAAGAAGCAGGGGCAGATGCTATCTCGGTGCTCACCGAGCGCACGCGCTTTTTAGGGTCTGAAGAATATCTGGCAGATGTGGTACGCGCACAGACGTTACCGGTTCTGAGAAAAGATTTTATCATCGATGATTATATGATCTATGAAGCAAAGGTTTTAGGTGCCAGTGCAGTGCTTTTGATCTGTGCACTTTTAGACGATCACACGCTGGGCGATTATCTCAAGCTTTGTTACTCACTGGGATTAAGCGCGCTTGTAGAAGCACATACACGTGACGAAATAGAGCAGGCATGCTTTGCTGGCGCAAGAATTATAGGTATCAATAACCGAAATTTACACGATTTTAGCGTTAATACGCAGTGTACAGCTCAACTTGCTCAAGCTGTACCAGATGGTGTTCTTCTTGTAAGTGAAAGTGGAATCACGCAAGCTCAAGATGTGCGGCAAGCATTTGACGCGCAGGCTGATGCAGTGCTTATTGGCGAGGCTTTGATGCGCGCAAAAGATAAGAAGCAAAAGCTTTGTGAGCTCAAATCCTTATTACCCCAAAATATGCAAGGTCACAATAATGCTTAAACGATTGAGGGATAGGAACTATAAGTTATGACTAGAATTAAAATTTGTGGCCTCAGAACAGCTCAAGACATCCAAGTGGTAGCCACTCTTCCCTGCTCGTACGTGGGATTTGTTTTTGCACGTGGGTCCAGACGCGCAATAACTTTTGAACAAGCAAAAACTTCGCGCAAACAACTTCTGTGTGTATGCGCCAATAAACATAAAATAGCACCTGCTACGGTAGGAGTTTTTGTTAATGAAGCTGTGGATGTGGTAGCTCATTGTTTAAACAGTGGTGTTTGCGATATATGCCAACTACACGGTGTTGAAGACGAAAATTATATAGCACGTTTGCGCAAGCTCACTGACAAGCCCTGTATCCAAGCTTTTCGTATAACAAGTGCTGACGATGTAGCAAAAGCTCAACAAAGCGGAGCAGATTATGTACTCCTTGATGCCGGAGCAGGAGATGGAAAGTGTTTTAACTGGACATCTGCGCAGGCGATGACACGTCCTTACTTCCTAGCTGGTGGGCTTAATTCCCAAAATGTAACAGAAGCCATTACGTTACTTCACCCTTATGCAGTAGATGTAAGTTCGGGCGTGGAAGAACAAGGTCATAAAAGTGAATCAAAAATGAACACGTTTTGTACCGCGGTGGTTAATGCAGACAAAGCGTCTAAGAAAGAGGTGCAACATGGATAATCAAGCAGGTCGATTTGGTGTACATGGAGGTCAATATATCCCCGAGACACTTATGAACGCAGTGATTGAGCTTGAAAGTGCCTACAATCACTACAAGAATGATCCCGTCTTTACCCGTGAACTCACGAAGCTTCTCAATGAGTATGCTAATCGTCCCTCCCTTCTTTACTACGCAAAGAAGATGACTCAAGATTTGGGTGGAGCTAAGATCTATCTCAAGCGAGAAGATCTCAATCATACAGGCGCACACAAAATTAATAACGTGCTTGGTCAAGCCCTTCTTGCTCAGAAAATGGGTAAAACGAGACTCATTGCCGAAACAGGAGCTGGACAACATGGTGTGGCAACTGCCACTGCCGCTGCGCTTTTTGGCATGGAGTGCGAAATATTTATGGGTCGAGCTGACACCGAGCGCCAAGCTCTTAATGTGTATAAAATGCGTCTTTTAGGTGCAAAGGTGCATCCCGTTGATACCGGTACTGCAACGCTTAAGGACGCCGTGAATGAAGCCTTGCGCGAATGGACAAGGCGGATTAGCGACACGCATTACTGCTTAGGGTCAGTTATGGGGCCACATCCCTTCCCTACTATGGTTCGTGATTTTCAAGCAGTCATTTCCTCTGAAATCAAAACACAAATGCTTGAACGTGAAGGGCACCTACCCGATGCTGTGATTGCATGCGTAGGGGGAGGCTCTAATGCGATGGGTTCGTTCTATCACTTTATAGGCGATAAAAGTGTACGTCTTATTGGGTGTGAGGCCGCGGGTAGAGGAGTTAAAACTAAGGATACGGCTGCCACGATTGCAACGGGGAGTTTAGGAATTTTTCACGGCATGAAATCTTATTTTTGTCAGAATGACTATGGTCAAATAGCACCTGTATATTCAATTTCAGCAGGTCTTGACTACCCCGGAATTGGGCCTGAGCATGCGTATCTGCACGATATTGGTAGAAGTGAATATGTGTCTATTACCGACGACGAAGCAGTTGACAGCTTTGAATATTTGTCAAAGATGGAAGGAATTATTCCTGCCATTGAGTCGGCACATGCAGTAGCATATGCCAAAAAGATAGCAGGTCAAATGAGCAAAGATAAAATTTTAGTGGTAACTATATCAGGCCGAGGAGATAAAGACTGTGCGTCAGTTGCGCGTTTTAGAGGAGAGCAGATCGATGAATAATATGTCTAGAATTGCCGAAGCGTTTGGTTTTACAAACTCACAGAATGCAAGAAATCAATCTCATGATGAAGGCGAAATTAAAAAGCCAGATATAGATGCACACGAACGCTCAAATGATTGTGCCACCTATTCAAATGCGTCAGATATAAAGAATGGTCATAAAGCGTTTATCCCCTTTATTACCTGCGGAGATCCCGATCTTGATACAACACGTGCCCTTATTCTTGAAATGCAGTCGCAAGGAGCCGATCTCATTGAATTAGGTATTCCGTTCTCAGATCCCTGCGCAGAAGGTCCCATCATTCAAGAAGCAAATATACGCGCACTTAAAACAGGTATTACCACCGACGATATATTTGACTTTGTACAATCTCTTACTACATGCCCAGATAAAGGCGCGCCTACGCAGGCACCACTCGTCCATGTGCCACTTGTTTTTATGACCTATGCGAATGTTGTTTTTTCCTACGGCTCCACGCGATTTATGCAGCGTTGCAAAGAAGCAGGAATTGCGGGAATCATTCTGCCCGATGTACCTTTTGAGGAACGCAATGAATTTTTGCCCGATTGCAAAAAATACGGGATTGCGCTCATCTCTTTAGTTGCTCCTACATCAAAAGATAGAATTGAGCGTATTGCTCAAGGTGCACAAGGTTTTATCTACGTGGTCTCAAGCTTGGGTGTAACAGGCGAACGGAGTCAATTTTCAAATAACTTAGCCGACATGATTGCACTTATTAGGAAAAATACAAACCTTCCCTGTGCTATTGGATTTGGTATCTCTACCCCTAAGGCGGCAGAAGACATGGCTCGATTAGCCGATGGAGTAATTGTAGGATCTGCTATCGTAAAAATGGTTGGTCACTACCAACAAGATGCTCCTGGGCATGTTGGGAAATTTGTACATGCCATGAAAGATGCGTGCCGCTTGGCTTCTTAAAGCTTAACCTTTGAGACTAAATGCAATGTGTAGCTGGTTATACAAGTGTTAAAGTACCAACAAAGCGTGTAAAAAAGTCAATGAGAGGGGTCAAATTGAACATTTAGTTCAACGAGACCCCTTGAAAGATTGCAGATTACCTCTAATGAGCACACACGTAGTACCGTGAGCGTTTTACTAAGCCAATACTTTTGATACTACATGGTAAAACATGCTTATATGCATTCCTATTCATCTTTGTCACAAGACAATAAACGCTTGGCAACTTTATAAGCAATCGAAGGAGAAAATCCTTTTGAACAAACAAAGCGGACTATCTGAGCATAGGGATCACGAGCATGAAAAACTTTATGTTGACAGATGCGCCAAGCAGTTTGAAATTCGTCTTCTTCAAGTCCATAAGCAGCACATGCTTGATCAATGATCGAAGAATCTATTCCGCGCCTTCTGAGTTCTAACGAGATTTTCTTTGGTCCCCAGCCACTAGCATGCTTTTGTTGAACAAAAATACGTGCAAAGCGAAGGTCATCTATTAAACCAACTTCTTGAGCATGATCGAGAATCTCTTGCACTAAGCTACTTGAATACCCTAAACGAATAAATTTTTCTTTAAGTTCATAATATGAATAATCACGCTTGTTGAGAGCTGTTTCTAGGAGCTGATGAAGCATGTTACGAGAAAGCAGGTCAATCTTTGTTCTAAGCTCTTCCTCTGAAGAAAATGAACATAGCTTGTTACGAGCAAGCGTGCAAAGCTTACGACCCACTGCTACTGGCACTGAAAACTTAACCTCAGCACCATTTGGTTGAGAAACAATAACGTTTGCACGCTTTTTCGCTAATCGAGCATTCAAGGTATCACAGGTTAGTTTTGGAAATTCGACATTGTATTTCCATGTACCGTTATCTGTGCACACGTCAAACTCTTTTCACTTCAATGATACTTTGCACATTCTGAAAACTTAAAGCAATAATTTACTTCTCTGCAGGCGCAGCTTCCACAGGAGCAGGCGCAACGTCATCGTCAGCAAACTCTAAGCCGCAGGCAACTTTAACTTTATTGGTAAGCTCTTCAACAAGATCGGGATTTTGTACAAGAAATTCCTTAACAGCTTCGCGACCCTGACCTAAGCGCTGTTCTCCATAGTTAAACCATGCACCACTTTTTTGAACAATACCAAGTTCTACAGCCATGTCCAAAACGGTTCCCTCTTTAGAAATGCCCGTGCCATACATAATGTCAAATTCTGCTTGCTTAAATGGAGGAGCAACTTTATTTTTTACAACCTTTACGCGCACACGGTTGCCAATCATATCGTTATTCTTTTTAAGCGTTTCAACACGACGAATGTCCAAGCGTACGGAGGAGAAAAACTTAAGTGCACGTCCACCAGGAGTGGTTTCAGGATTACCAAACATAACACCAATCTTTTCACGTAACTGATTGATGAAAATACAGGTGGTTTTTGATTTAGATAAAGAACCAGCTAATTTGCGCAATGCCTGACTCATTAAGCGAGCTTGAAGACCTACGGTTGTCTCCCCTATCTCACCTTCAATTTCGGCGCGCGGAACTAACGCAGCAACGGAGTCGACAACAACAACATCAATAGCACCTGAGCGTACTAACATGTCACAAATCTCTAATGCCTGCTCGCCGGTATCGGGTTGCGATATTAATACTTCATCAATATCAACACCTATACGTGCAGCATAATTAGGGTCGAGCGCATGCTCTGCGTCGATAAATGCAACAACGCCACCTAAAGCTTGAGCCTCAGCAAGAATTTCAAGAGATAGTGTCGTTTTACCCGATGACTCAGGACCGTAAATTTCTATAATACGACCGCGAGGAACTCCGCCGATACCCAAAGCAACATCCAAAGAAAGCGCGCCTGTTGGTATAGCTTCAACCTCGAGATCTGGACCCGAATCCCCATACTTCATAATAGAGCCTTTACCAAAACGCTTTTCAATTTCAGCTGTAGTGGTTTCCAGCTGTTTATCGCGTTCTTCGCCATAGGTTTTTGCATGTATCTCACGTGAAACTTGCTTGGTTTTGCTCATGGCTTCTCCTTATATCGATTTATCCGACAGTATATAACGAACATGCGTTCTATGTCAATTACAGTTTTATAATACTCAACAAAACATGCACATAACTTGGCGCTAACTTGCACGATTAGAGAATAGCCACCCTTCGGCCGACAAATCCATACAGTACTATGAACACAAACACAAAATATCACTCAATACAGAACACAAGCACAACAGATGTGCAGCTTAAAACACAATCAGTCGCTTATTGTAATTTGGAACAAGCATGAGCTGCTTGTGCACCAAGATATTCATCAAGCACATCAGACATCATAGAGAGAGCAACCTTTGTGGTATATGCACGTACTGCAAATCTGGTGCCTTTGGCATGAATGCAGCGCAAGGTAGTATGCCAAGCAGAGCTTGCACAAATCCAAACGGTACCAACGGGCTTATGAGGCTCTTCTCCACCAGGTCCTGCAATACCAGTAACTGACACACTTACATCGCTTAAAAACTTTTTACGAACGCCTAAAGCCATTTGAAGTGCGCAAAACGAAGAAACAGCACCTAAGGACTTAGTATCAAGCAGCGTTGACGACACCCCCAAAATCCGTTTTTTGATTGGGATGGCATAACTAACGCATGAACCTAAGAAGCACGAAGATGAGCCAGGAACGGCTGTAAGAACTGTTGAAATCATGCCGCCCGTGCATGATTCTGCGGTACTCATGGTTAATCCTGCTTGATTAAGTTTTTCAAGGACTTGAGAAGCCACATCAGTTAGATCTTGTGAAATTCCCACAAAGGGCTCAAGCATAGCTTGATACGATGATTCATGAATCTGTCTATAGTTATCAGGTAATGCGGACGCTTCTAAAGCCACATAAGGTACAAGAGTGCCCAGTTGTGAATTTTGATCATAGCTGCACTGTTTAAGAGCTTTTGTCATCTGTTATCACACTCCAGGACTTTACTACATAATCAATTCCCGACAAAACCGTAAGGGCAACAGCAAGAAGCAATTCAAAAAGACCAATAGACTGAATGACTATTTGGATATTGGCCCAAGGCAAGCAAGGTCGCAGTAAAAGTGCACAGATTGCCACTAAAGTGAGGGCTGTTTTTGCTTTCCCAAGACCAGATGCCGCTACCACAACACCACGGGAAGCAACAAGCATACGAAGCGCAGAAATCAAAAATTCGCGGCTTACAATTACCATGAGCATCCAGGCAGGATAAACAGATTTTTCCAGTAAAAAGATGAGTGCAGTCACAACTAAAATTTTATCTGCAATAGGATCTAAAAATTTACCGAAAACCGTAATCTCATTACGACTTCGTGCAAGGTAACCATCGAGTTTATCGCTTAATGACAAAATGACAAACACAAGAAACACTATAAGTGAGCCAAGGTCAAAACACGAACACGCACCAGGCTGCTGGGTTGTTTGCGCCATAGCATCACAAGGTATCAAGCACAAAACATTATTGTTCCATACATAAGACGCTAAAAGAGCCCAGATGGGAACAAGGACAACGCGTGCAATGGTAACAATATTAGCTGATGTCCATATTCTATATTCAGGTGCAGTAGTGTTTTGAGTGTTTTTCATCGGTGTTACACCAACTCTCCCACTAATTCATAACAATAGGCTTCTTTAAGTTTAACACGTACAACATCCCCTGGATTGGCGTCTGTATCTAAAATATGAACGCAGCCATCGCAGTCTGGTGCTTGGAACCAAGCGTGACCAATGCGCTCTTTATCGGGCGAATCCATGTCAATGCTGTCAATAATAACATCAACAACTTCGCCGACGTGTTTAGCAGTTGCCGCAAATCCAAGCTCTTCTGCAGTATCGCGGAGTGTTTGTGTGCGCTCGAGCTTTGTTTCGGCACTGATCTGACCACGCATTTTAGCAGCGGTTGTTCCAAGCTCTTGGGAATAAGAAAACACCGACATATAATCAAATTCTTCTTGTTTAAAGAAATTAACAAGCTCTGCTGCTTCTTCATCGGTTTCTGTAGGAAATCCTACCATACCGGTGGTACGCAGTACCATGTGTGGAATTTCATGACGCAAATGTGCAAAGAGCTTATGAAGCTGTGAAGCCGAACCACTTCGTCCCATCTTCTTTAAGAGGCGCTCATTACAGTGCTGAATAGGAATATCAATGTAAGGCAAAACTTCAGGCGTATCGCGTATTGTAGCGATGAGGTCTTCGGTCATACCCTCGGGCTGCAAATAGAGCACACGAATCCATGCTTTATACGGACGAACAATACGTGCTACTTCGCGGAGCAGCCACGCAAGATTCATGTGCTCGCGTTGTGCGTCGGCTTTGGCAGAACTGCTTGCAAACGAAGGATCATGAAGACCAGAATCCTTTTTTAACGCAGAAGCCGCACCGCGTGACGATAAATCGTCTCCCCAAATACCTGTGTCTTGGCCGATGAGAATAATCTCTTTAACGCCACCTTCCATAAGCATGGTAATTTCAGAGAAAATTTCTTCTGGACAACGTGAAGCATAATGACCACGAATAAAAGGTATTGCACAAAATGCGCAGTATCTATCACAACCTTCAGAAATTTTAACAAACGCGCTGGTACCTTCTATAGTTCTGAGTGCACGTGCAGAGAGTTCTTGCGAAAAAGAGAACGTTGGATGCTCGATACCCAACACATCAGATACGATGCCCACAATGGAGTCCTCATCGGTAGCTTTCACGAATGCAGATACTTCAGGCAGCTCTTTATCAAGAGCAGCTCCGTAACGAGAAGGAACGCATCCGCACATAATAATCGGCAGTTTTTTGATGCCTGATGTTCTTTTTTGTGCTAAATCGAGGGTAACTTCAATGGACTCAGATGTAGCGGATTCCAAAAATGAGCAGGTATTAATAATAACCACATCGGCAGATTCAGCGTCACGGCTTTCTTCAAAACCGCTTTTAAGTAAAAGAGCACGCATGCGGTCGGTGTCAACCTGATTTTTAGCGCAGCCAAGTGTTACAAATAAACAACTTGCTTTAGGTTGTTTTGAAACGCCTGACGGCTCAGCTGTTTTGTCTTTGGAAGATACAGCAGTTGAAGAAACATTTGAAGGTAATGTGTCTATAGATGTATTCATAGTTAAAAAAGAAATCCTTTGTCCGAAAGTATAACCAATGAGCTCAACCTGCCATAACGCATAGCCATACAAGGATGTACATGCGCAAAATATGAGCTACGCTGGATAAGTAACTGCCAAGAAAGTAAGCTTATCGATAATTAGTAAATTGGAGAGGCTGCCCGTAATCTTGCTCTTTTAAAGCCGCAATAACTGACTGCAAAACATCACGAGAAGCAGAACTCACACGTAATTTCTCACCCTCAACTACAGCTTTACATTTAAGCTTTAAATTACGAATATCTTGAGCAATCTTTTTTGAGACTTCCTTAGAAATGCCTTGTATAAGGCTTGCCGTTTGGCGAACCGAAGCTCCAGAAGCACTTTGCGGCTTATTTACCTTAAGTGCTGATAAATCGATGGAGCGTTTAGCAAGTTTAGTACGCAAAACATCAATGACCTGCGAAGCAACAAATTCTGATGGAGCTTCAATGGTAAAGAGAGCGTCCTGTTTAGAAAATTCAATACTAGCTCCAGTTTGCTTGAGGTCATAGCGTTGCGTAAGTTCACGCACACATTGCTGAAAAGCATTGTCTACTTCTTGCATATTTACTTCCGAAACAATGTCAAAACTTGCTTCTTTGGCCATGTTCTTTCCTTTCCTACTAAACTCACTACAGATGAAACAAAGTAAAATACATCTGTTAGCGGTTAGTTATGAGCTCTTTTTATGGGTAGTCTTATTTGATTTCTTTTCTGCCTTTTGAGAAGAAACCTGTTCCTTCTTTGAAGTACTTTTGTTGTCTGCAGAAGTGTTACCTGTGTTAGTATCCACGGACTCATCAGAATCTTTCGATTCACTTTCGGGTTTAGTTCCTTTGATCGTGACAGAACCAATACCTGCAGTTTTTGTGTCAAACTTAACAGGAGTGCCATTTTTTGTCACACGAACTGCTCCGGGGTTGCTTACTTGAATGGTAATGGAATCGGTCACCACATATGTTTGACTCCAAGGTCCAGTTACTTGTTGAGCGATCTGACTTTTACCGTCATTAACGATCTCTACCCAACTGACTTCCCCATCGTTAACACTTACTTCAACTTCGGTTGTATTATGAGACTCTTCTTCTTCACGAGCAGCTTTATCCTTTGCAGCTTGCGAGGCAACATCATCGGTTTTAGAATCGTCTGATTGTTTTTTAGTTTCAGAAGTATCAGCTGCGGTAACCGTAACAGTTTTTCCTGATGAGAGAGAATTTTTTACACAGGAATTGATAGAGAAAATAATAATACACGATAGCAGAAAAACGCACAGAATCGCGCCGAATATAGCTAAACGACGTGGGTCATCAAATAGCCATAACAAGAGGCGTCTCCACAAAGGTTGATTGGCCATCTGACGGGAATTACGCGCAGCTGAAGATGAGCGGCGTTGTTGTCTGTTCACTTGAGGGCGCGTAGCAGAAGCAATATTGCGAGAACGGCGACGCCCAATTTGAGATGATGCAGCTTCATAGGGACGAGCCCCATCATAGTGAAGATCATCTACGTAGTTGTAGTCACGTGGTGAGCGCGTTTGAACCGAATCGCTACCATAACCATAAGGTTGAGCTTGAGGGTTATGGTTACGCCGAGAGTCATTCTCCGTGTCAAACATATAACCTGATTGACGATTGGTAAAAGGGCGATCAGGATAGCTACCACGAGAGCGTGCCTTCGACTGCATAAGCGCAGAGGTATTATAGCGTCCATAATGACGTTCGGGCAAACTTAAAACAGTTGAGCCGGTTTCGCGCGAGTGTACTTCGCTTGTAGTCGCGAAGTCGTGCATATCACCTGCATAACCGCCTGATGTTGGTAAAAGACCACTTCTACCTTGAAAATCTTGTGGTGTACGAGTGGCAATCGTACCACTTAAGCGGCGAGAAGCCATACGAGACGTTGTGTCGATTTGACTTCCAGCAGCACGAGTACCTTGTGAAGATTCAAAACTAGCTAAGTCGTTACTAAACTGGCTCACAATCACACGCGTGTTAAGCCCTAAATAACGAGCATATGAGGACAACATTCCTTGCGCATATCCGCTTTTTGGTATAGAAGGGAAATCACCGTCTTCAAAAGCTTGCAAAACTTGAGGTTTAAGACGCAAAACACGAGATGCTTGTGCGATCGATAAACCAAGTTGACGTCTTCTATCAAAAAGCATTTCACTAAAACGTGGGCGTGACATTCTTAAACCTCCTTATAAGCTGCTTCTTGTGTCTTAAATTCTTCAAGTTGATCTTTGTTCATAAGTACATCGCGAGGCTTAGAGCCGTTGGGAGGACCAACTATCCCTTTTGCCTCTAGCATATCCATAATTCTACCAGCACGAGCATATCCAACACTTAATCTTCGTTGAAGATTTGATGTTGCTCCTTGTTGAGAATCAACTACGATCTGTGCAGCTTCCCAAATGAGCGGATCATCATCGCTGCGATCCTGCCCCGAACCAGAAGCATTAAGCTGACTTGGAATAACCTGTGAAAGAATCTCTTCGTGATAATCAGGCTCTGCCTGCGCGCGGATAAAATCAACAACCGAATTGATCTCGGCATCAGAAGTATAACAGCCTAGCACACGTTTGGGCTCAAGTCCTCGATCCTTAAACAGCATATCTCCATTGCCTAAAAGACGCTCTGCACCTGTTTCATCCAAAATAACGCGCGAATCGATACCTGAAGAAACTTTAAGAGCAACGCGTGAGTCAATATTTGACTTAATTAAACCAGTTACAACATTTGCGCTTGGGCGCTGTGTTGCAACAACAAGATGAATACCTGCAGCACGGGCAAGTTGTGCAATACGAACAATCGAAGCCTCAACATCTTTTCCTGCAACCATCATAAGGTCTGACAACTCATCAATAATTACAACGAGATATGGAAGTGGATCAACGGTTTTATCTTCATCATCAAATTTGCCCTGCTTAACCATTTTGTTGTAACTCAAAATATTACGCGCTCCTGCACGTTCAAAAAGTTTAAGGCGACGCTCCATTTCTGAAACCGCCCATTGCAAGGCAGAGGCTGCTTGTCGTGGCTCCGTAACAACAGGAACATAAAGATGTGGCAAACCGTTATATGCACTAAATTCAACGCGTTTAGGGTCAACCATAATAAGGCGCACCTGTTTAGGTGTTGTTCGCATTAAAAGCGACATGATCATCGAATTGATCATAACCGACTTACCAGAGCCCGTTGTTCCTGCTACCAGCATATGTGGCATTTTAGAGATGTCGGTAATAACAGGCTTTCCACTTGAATCACGGCCAACTGCAACTTGCAAAGGACCACCTGTTGCAAAGGGAAGCACATCTCCTAAGCAAACATTTTGACGTACTGCATTAGGAATTTCGATACCAACATAGGAAGTACCCGGAATAGGCGCAAATATGCGAACCTTTTCGGCGGCAAGCGTAAGCGCAATATCGTCTTCAAGGTTGCGAATTTTATTAACGCGTTCGCCCTCACCCATTTCAACTCGAAACGTTGTAACAAGGGGCCCAGATACATAATCAACAACAGTGCTATGTAAACCAAATTCAAGCAGCGTTCCCTGCAAGCGCTCCATGGTATTTTCCAAATCTTGCGTGCTCGAAGCGCTTTGCGCACTTTTGGGATTAGAGTTAAGCATTGAAAGACTAGGCAACTTATAATCTGAGTCACTATCACCAGGACGTGTAACTACAGGTTGTTTGGTATGCACAACAGACGCAGGTTTTGCATCGTGGGTTTGTGTAGTAGCTGCTGCCTTAGTTGTGCGTGAAGTCGGCGCACTCATACCGCGTGAGCTTTTTGAATCAGAAGAAGTTTCAGAAGCAATATCATGGATATTTTTAGCAACTTTATTTCTAGGCTGTGTAGGGATATGCTGCGCCGAAGACTCCAAATGAGGTGTGCGCAAGAATTCTGGAATATCGTCTGAGGACACATCTTGGATTTCCTTATCATTTTGCACACGTTCTGCCGACTTTTGTTCAAGCGTCTTATCACCTTGAGCATGAAAAGGCATAAGTTTTGAAAAAAATGACGGTTTGGGTGTATCTCCAACAGTATGTTCATCATGTGATGCATGAGATGCTGCTGGCGTAATAACATTGCGTGTGAGCAATTCTGTTTTTCGCGCTTGCGGCTCTTCTGCTGGACTTTTTGTATCAGAAGTTGTAACAGCGGACGCTACACGAGGCGCGCGCTCAAGAACGGTTGTCTTACGCGCGCCCAGAAATGTTGTTTTCATTTCATCAACATCTTGAGAACGTTGTGCCCTTGAAGAAGCAGCGTGCGACGAATCTGCAGACATACCAAAATGATTATCCTCAAACACAGAGGGGTGACGTTGCATGATTTGAAACACGTGTTCGCAGAAATCATGTAATGAAGCCACCAGCGTATTCAGTAGTGTTGAAAGAGGTAATCCGCAGATAACAGCCCCAATAAGAGTTGTGCTGCACATAAGAGCAAGGCCAACAACTTTGCCTAGGTATTCATACAGTATCCAGCCAATACCTGCGCCGCAGATACCACCTTGATGTACAAAAACTTCTGAGCTTAGGATAAAGTCGCGCGTTGCGTAAGGCTCAATACAGATAAGCGTAACTGAAGCAAGTAAACTCAAAAATATAAGCAGCAGTCCACAACTCACTCTTGAAAAGCGAATGCGCTGATTATTGGTAAAAAATGTAAAGCTAAGCACATACAAAGCGTACGCCAAAAGCTGCGCACAAACACCAAAACAAAATTCAAGTGCGTCTTTAAACCCTTTTGTAATCAGAGCCTGCGTTCCTATAAACAAAGAAAAGAGGATCACCGTGGCAACGGTAGCAATAAGGATGCCTACAATATCGCGAACTGGCGCAGAAAGTTGAGTTATTTGTTGTGTATGTTTAGTTCGTTTAAGTTTTCTTCCTTGTGCCTGGGCCATTTAAACCTCCATAACCACAGGAATGATCATGGGACGGGTACGAGTTTGAGACCACAGGAGCTGAGAAAGTGCTCGACGGATCCCTTGTTGATATGACTCTATAGTTACATTTTCATGTTGGGCTTTTACTTCAACATAGTTTTTAATGGAGTTAAGCGCCTCTTGTGAAATATCGTCCAAATTAAATGAAACACCACGGCATGACAGTTCAACATCGGCCAATTTATGCTGATTGGTAACAGTTGCAACACAGAAGAATATGCCATCGCGCGAGAGTTTTTGACGGTCACGGAAAACAACAGGATTAGCATCGGTTACCGATAAACCATCAACATAAATAACGCCCGAATTGACAGGATCTCCCCAACTTAACTTATGGTTTTTAAGAATGAGTTCGTCGCCATTATCAGCGATAAATATATGGTCAGGTTTAATGCCCATCCTTTGTGCAAGTTTCGCATGCTCGCGCTGGTGAACTGCTTCACCATGAACGGGAACAAAATAGCGCGGATGAGTCATAGCAAGTAAAAGTTTAAGTTCTTCTTGACTTGCATGACCTGATACATGCACCAGTGTTTTACTACGGTCATAGACATCACAACCAGTTTTTGAAAGAAGATTTATGACGCCTTGAACACTTTTTTCATTGCCAGGAACAGGTGTAGCCGAAATGATAACGGTATCAGAGGCGGTAATTGTTAAGGACTTATGATCTCCGGTTGCCATGCGCGCAAGTGCGCTCATGGGCTCGCCTTGACTACCAGTACACATAACAACTATTTTGTCGTCTGGAAGTGTATCAAGGTCAAATGCGTCGATAATATTATTGGGAGAAATTTTTAAGTAACCTAAGTCGCGCGCAATACGCGTGTTAGTAATCATAGAGCGGCCTGTGACTACCACTTTTCTTCCCACCGAAACCGCAGCGTCACATACCTGCTGAATACGATGGATGTGACTTGAAAATGACGCAACAAAAACACGCCCTTTAGCATTTTTGATAATATGGCGCAACGATGGTCCAACACTTGACTCAGACGGCGTAAAACCACGACGCGTTGCGTTAGTTGAATCGGCAAGTAATACGTCTATACCCTCTTCTGCAAAGCGACAAATCGCATTGAAATTAGTTGTAACGCCATCAATAGGTGTTTGATCAAATTTGAAATCTCCCGTGTGTAAAAAGCTGCCTGCAGAAGTCTTTACATACATTCCCAAAGCACCAGGAATAGAGTGTGTAATTGAGAAGAAATTAACTTCAAACGAACCAAGCTGAATGCGGTCGCCGTTTTTTACTTCACAAAGCTTTGGACTTACAACCTTATGCTCGGCAAGTTTGGCGTTAATGAAGCCTAAGCTTAGTTTGCTTGAATAAATAGGAACTTTACGATGAAGATCAGCGAGCAAATATGGGATAGCTCCTATGTGGTCTTCATGTCCGTGGGTAATAAGAATTCCACGAAGTTTATCGGCATGCTCAAGAATATAGGTGTAATCTGGGAGAACAAGATCAATGCCCGGTTGATTGTCATCGGGGAACATAAGACCACAGTCGATAACGATTAGATCGTCGCCGCATTCAAATGCAGTCATGTTTTTACCAATTCCATCTAAACCGCCCAATGGAATAATCTTTAAAGCTTTAGTTTTTTTTGGCATATATAGAAAAACCCTTCTCTAGAAATTGATCCAAAATGTAATCATATGCCGTTGCATATGTTAAGTTGTAAATTAAGATGACTAACAAATAAGTAAAAAGTCATATATTTATTGTACCTGAAATTAGCTTTATCAATGAAAATATCGTAAAAAAAGAGTCGCAAAAAGCGACTCTTTACAAGTTAAACCAATTAAAACTGCTACAAAGGTTCAAACGAAAAACAAACAAACCTCGTTAGTTAGTCTTCGTCATGAACTTCGTGATGACGACGCAGTTGTCTGTGAGAAGAAGGAGCAGAAGCATCTTCTTTCAGTGAAAAATGTTTGTGTTGAGCACGTGGGGTATATGGACGAGAAGTGCGTGCTTCAGGTGCATGAGCATGTTGTTCGTCTTTTTGAGCAACTTCGGGCTTATCAAGACGATCAAGAGAAATTTTACCCTTATCATCAACGTCTAAGACGCGAACGCGTACCTGATCGCCAACGGATAGAACGTCCTCAATTTTGTTAACACGACCTTGTGCAACACGAGAAATGTGTAATAAACCATCTTTTCCAGGAAGCAGCTCTACAAATGCACCAAAGGGTTGAATACCTACAACGCGACCAGTGTACTCCTCGCCGACTTCTGGAACTTTAATAATCGCCAAAATACGATCTTGTGCCAGTTTGCCAGCGTCACCTACACCGGAGATGAATACGCTACCGTCTTCTTGAATCTCTACTGTTGCACCCGTTTCGTCTTGAATAGCGCGAATGACTTTTCCGCCCGAACCAATAACGTCGCGAATATTATCAACAGGAATTTTCATGCTGATAATTTGAGGAGCTGTTTCTTTCGTAGAAGTACGTGTTTGAGGAACAGCAGCCAACATAGCATCAAGAATGTGCATACGACCTTCGTGAGCTTGTTTGAGGGCTTGACGTAGAATTTCTGGCGTTAATCCAGTAGCTTTATTGTCCATTTGCATGGCGGTAATACCTTTTGTGGTACCAGTAACTTTAAAGTCCATATCGCCAAGGAAGTCTTCCAAACCTTGAATATCGGTAAGAACAACTGTCTTGCCTTCTTCTTGAATAAGACCCATAGCAACTCCAGATACAGGACGCTTAATAGGAACACCTGCATCCATAAGAGCAAGAGTAGAGCCGCAGGTAGAAGCCATAGAGGATGAACCGTTAGACTCCATAACCTCCGAGACAACACGTATTGCATAAGGGAATTCTTCCTCAGAAGGAATAACGGGCAGAAGCGCACGTTCGGCAAGATTTCCATGACCAATTTCACGACGCTTTGGTGAGCCTAAGCGACCAGTCTCGCCTGTGCAATATGGTGGGAAATTATAGTGGTGAATATAACGCTTACCTTCAGTAGGTTCTATAGTGTCAAGGCGTTGCCATTCGCTGAGCATACCAAGTGTTGCAATTGAAAGAACTTGTGTCTGTCCACGTTGGAACAAGCCTGAACCATGAACTAACGGTAAGTAGTCACCTTTTACCATAAGCGGACGAACTTCAGTGGCGCTACGACCATCGACACGTTCACCAGTTTCTACAACCATTTTACGCATAGCATGTTTTTCAAGACTTTTAAGCTCGGCAGGAATCGCAAGTTCCCATTCTGTTTGCTCGTCTTCTGTAAACTCTTCGACGATTGAAGCTTTAAGTGCTTCAACTTTATCCATGCGGCTGAGTTTATCTGCGTCTTTTAAGGCAGCACTCATCTCGTCAAAGTGAGCAAACACACGATTGTGAACCTCTTCAATAGGTTCATCAAGCTCGTAGCTCTTCTTTTCGCATACGCCATTAACAGCTTCATATTTAGCAAAGAAGTTTTTCTGCTCGGCGCAAAATGCTGCGATAGCCTTTTGACCAAATGCCATAGCGTCAAGCATATCATCTTCAGAAATTTCCTCGGCACCAGCCTCAAGCATAGAAATAAAGGTTTCTGAACCTGCAAGTTCAAGATCAAGATCAGAGTTTTTGCGCTCTTCATAAGTTGGGTTAACGAGATACTCACCCGTAGTTTTATCACGACCAATGCGAACGCATGCAAGCGGCCCCTCGAAAGGAACACCACCTGTATACATAGCCGCTGATGCTCCCATAACGCAAATGGTATCAACTGGATGAATTTGATCTGCAACTAAAGGCATCGCAACAATTTGGACTTCGTTTCTAAAACCATCAGGAAAAGAAGGACGAATTGGACGGTCGATCATACGAGCAGTAAGCGTTGCTTTTTCGGTTGGACGAGCTTCGCGCTTAAGATAGCCGCCAGGTATACGACCAACGGCATACATTTTTTCGATAAAATCAACCGTAAGTGGGAAGAAGTCATAATTTTTGCGTTCTTTTGAAACAACAACGGTAAGATTAACGGTAGAATCGCCACATGATACTAAGCATTGACCAGTTGCTTGCTTTGCAAGCTCACCTGATTCTAGTTTGTAGTGTTTGTTGAACAGATCGAACTCATAGCTAACTTTTGACATAAAATCCTCGATTATCTCCTTCTACCCCATTGTAGAAGGGCTTGCCCAATGTAAAAAAGCACCCGAAGTGGGTGCTTTTTATACAACTATTGAATGTTGTCACGAATACCCAAGCTCTTAATAAGGCTACGGTATGTTTCAACATTTTGTCGTTTGATATAACCCAAAAGGTTACGACGTTTACCAACAAGCATCAGCAAACCACGACGAGTGTGGTAGTCGTGCTTGTGAAGCTTAACATGCTCGGTAAGGCCTTTAATACGCTCGGTAAGCAATGCAACTTGTACACTTGCAGAACCTGAGTCTTTCTCGTCTTTACCAAATTGCTTGATAAGCTCTGCTTTACGCTCTTTTGAAACTGCCATAGGAGTTTCCACCTTTCTGTAAAAAATTTGCCTTAAACTGGGAAAGCGTCAAGGTGTAGACAACAATCCAAGTTGAAGGTACGAACCTTTAACAGAATACCATCTTTTTCTTGTAAAGCAAAGAAAGTTAACCAAAAACTACACATGTGTTGATGCAGGCGTTGCTGCATTATCTTTTGGTGATGTATGCGCAAGAGGGCTGTATTTACGCTTTGGAGCAAGCTTTTGCAAAACATCTCGCTTAATATTCGAAAAAAACCTTGTTTGACACGAGTTTTTGTGGCGCAGCGCCACAGCTCCAAAAAACGTGATTTCCATTTGACCAGGTATCTGCATTGGTACACTTTTGAGAGCCTCTCAAAAGTGAAGCGAAGGACAGTTTTTAGCTTCAGATCTCGTGTCAAACGGGGTATTTTTCGAATTTTTCTCAAAAGTTTTTGTAAATAGGTGCGTTCAGTGAAAGAAAATGTAAACAATAATGCTTTCTTAACAGCTTTGAGATGTTTTAAATCTGGAGAAAGAACTCAAACGCGCGAAGACGCACATCCAAATGAGTAGCTGCCCATTGGTGCGCCAGAAGTCCTAGGCTATACATTGTTTTTGGGTCATAATCGGTATGTATGATCTTGTCAAACACACTACCCAACATAAATTCTAAAAACTGCACTTCTGACGGCGTTATTTCTGAAAGACCATCAATATCATGAGCACAGCTTGTACAAATGCTTCCGCCCGAAGCGGCAGAAAAATAAGCAATATCAGCTTCTCCACAGTAAATGCACGAAGAAAGGATCGGACGATATCCTTCGTGCGCTAAAACTTTAAACGTGTAAGCAACAACTAATGCCAACAACGCGGTATATGAATTAATGGTCTCGCATAAGCTGAGCGCGCGCGAGCAAATGTTGAACATAAAGGGATTGGGCAAATCAGGAAACGTTGTATAACGTGCAAGCTCACAAACCACACAGGCTGCGGCAAAAGCATCAGGGAGCTCGCGCAATGTTTTATGCGGACAAATACTCACAGCTTCTTGAACAATATCTAATGAAGCACCCTCAGCTAAGAGAAAATCTGCTTCATGAGCAAATTCACAAACACCTGCAAATCTTCCACCCGGTTTAAGAGCACCTTTTGCAATTGCTTGACGCTGCGTTCCATCATCACAGACAAGCGTGAGTATTCTATCTTTTTCTTTGAGCTTGGTGCGGTGATCAATAATAAGTGCGTGTTTTCTAATGAGTTTTCTTCGATTCATGAGCACCCAATCCGTGCTTTGCGTGTAACGCTAACGTATCCTTGGTTTATAGGCTCTATATAAGAGCATGTCAGGTTTACCAAACGTGTACAGCAAAAGACAAAAAATCCAAAAGCTAGGCTAATCTTGGTGTACATAGCCTAATTTTTTAATCTCCGAAGCATCTTTTCGCCACAAAGGCACAACGCATACCACTAAATCTAAAAAGACACGTGCCCCCAATAATTTTTCTATATCCTTACGAGCCTCAACGCCAATCTTTTTAATAAGCGCTCCACGTTTTCCGATAATAATAGCCTTTTGTCCTTCACGTTCAACGATGATTTGCGCGCGAATTGCACAGACATCATGATGATGCCATTCAAATTCCGACACATCAACGGCAACGCTATGAGGGATTTCATCACGGGTAAGATTAAGAACTTTTTCGCGGATAAACTCTGCAATCAAATCTTTATCGGACATATCAACATCCATATCGGCTGGAAACCAATATGGCCCGGCTGGAAGATGCTTGCGTACAATCTGCAAAAAGGTATCGACGTTAAAGTTTTTACGCGCGCTTACTACAAGCGTTTGATCATAATTTGCAAGCTTTGAAGCCGCTTCAAGTTGTTTTGTAACAGTTGCAGCATCAACTTTATCCGCTTTGGTAATCACCAGTAATTTAAAAGGAGCCAAGCTCTGTTGAATATGATGAGCGACCCATGCATCACCGCGCCCTACTTCTTGAGATGCGTCAATTAAATGAGCAACCACGTCTACATCTTTAAGCTCGGCAAGCGCGGTTTGATTGAGCTCTTTACCCAAGGCATCTTTAGGCTTATGCAAGCCTGGAGTATCAACAATAACAATTTGAGAGCTGTCATCGGTAAGAACTGCACGCATGCGCCTTCGTGTGGTTTGGGCCACACGAGAGGTAATTGCTATTTTCCCTCCGTAGCATGCATTTAAAAGCGTTGATTTGCCAACACTTGGTCTTCCTACCAAACTTACAAAACCGCTGGTAAACACAAACATTGCTCCTTTGTACTAATCTAAGTCAATTAAATAAAACTCTAAAGCAACCCTAAAGCTCGCAGGTATAAGCCAAAACCAACAACACCAACCATCAGGCATAATACCCAAACAGCAGCTGCAGCAATATCTTTTGCTTTCCCTGCAAGAGGGTGAAACTCCGGAGATACCAAGTCGACAACTGCCTCGATGGAGGTATTAAAAAGTTCGGCCGAAATTACGCAGCCGCAAGACAAAATATAAATACACCATGCAAGTACATCAAAGCAAACGAGAAAACCCAACACACATCCTATAACACCTGCTACAAGCATAACCCGAATATTGCGCTCTTGATGAATAGCTGTGCAAAAACCCTGAATGGCAAATAAAAATGATCGTCTAAAATTGGGATGCTTGGGATGTTTGCCAGGGATCATAGCTACTCTTCCCCACGGTGTCTGGTAAGCGTGACATGGCCTACATGACGGGTTGTACCAACTTCTAAAAGCAGACGATCTTCAAGCGCTTCCATAACTTCCGCTTCATCATCTGTAAGATGGTCATATCCCAGTAGATGAAGCATACCGTGTATCAACAGAAGTCTACACTCGTCTTCATGCGCCATATGAAAAGAATCTGCTTGATGTGCAATATAGTTAGGAGCAAGAACAATGTCACCCAATTCGCAAACTTCTCCGTTTGCTAAATCAGGGTCATCGGGGCGTTCACATTCTAAGGAAATAACATCAGTTGGTCTATCTTGATTGCGCCACGTTTTATTAAGCGTGTGAATATGTTCGTCTGTCACAATGGAAATCGAAACATTACAGGAACGTTGTACCTGTTGATCTTGCAAAACGTAGCTGCAAATATGCATCATTTCGTCTTCTTCTAATATGCTGTCTACTTCTTCGTCGCAATAAAAGTTATACGAATGCTCCACCATGATCCACCTTTAGTTTTGTTATACGTACACGCTATTATACCAATATATACCTTACAACTCCCCTACAACGCAAGTTTTAGCAGAGATCTTAAGGCCTGAGCTTTTCAAACGCATCGTAGGCATCAACAATAGAAGCAACTAAGCTATGTCGCACAATATCATTTCTGTCAAGCGTTACAAAAGCAATATCGCCAAGGTTGCCTAAAATCTTTTGAGCCGAGATAAGTCCGCTTGTTCCAGCAACATCCTTTTGTGTAATATCTCCAGTTATAACAAAACGAGAACCAAAACCAAGTCGAGTCAAAAAGAGTTTCATTTGTGCATGTGTGGTATTTTGCGCTTCATCCAAAATAACAAATGCATGGTTAAGGCTTCTTCCCCTCATATACGCCAAAGGTGCAATTTCGAGCGTACGATTTTGGATCCAGCCTCCAACGGTTTGTGTTCCTTCTAAATCTATAAGCGCATCATAGAGTGGTCGAATATAGGGATCTAACTTGTCTTGCAAAGTGCCTGGCAAAAACCCAAGTGATTCTCCAGCTTCAATAACAGGACGTGTGAGAATAATACGTGATATTTCGTGATTTTTTAAAGCGCGCAGTGCAAAGGCAAGTGCTAAATACGTTTTGCCCGAACCTGCAGGTCCTGTTACAAAAGTTATGCTGTTATGCTGAATTGCCTGGCAATACTTTTTTTGACCTACGGTCTTAGGTACAACAGCAATACCTTTGCCACTTGTATATACAACAGACGCATCCACCGATTCATCAGTATAGTCTGCGTGAAAATAATCGTCAATAAGCAGGCTAATTTCATCAGATGAGGGGTGCAAATCTTGTTGCAATAGGCTTATTAGCTCATGAAGTACATGTAATGCTGCATCAGTTGACGAAGCGCAACCCTCAACAGTTAAGCGATTATGATATACACGCAAAGAAACACCTAAGTGAGATTCAAGTAAACGAAGTACACAATCTCGTGTGCCAAATAGTTCTGCAAGATTTATGTCGCATGGAATGATAAGCTCTTTTTTTATAACTTCCATAGCCATCCTTTGCATACGTAAAACAGTTGTTAGCTAACCTGCCAAAATTTGGCGCTCATTTTGCAGCTGCGTTGCATACTTAGAGGCGCTCAACAAGTAAGCTTGCGTCTTTCATAACAGATAAAATACGCACGTCAACAAGGGTATCAAGACGCGCTTGTTTATCTAGATGAACGTCGAATAAGCCCGAGGTAACACCATAGCCTACCCCTTGGACAAGCACACGATCAGGTTGTCCAATAAGCTTCTTTGCTTGTTCATAGCGCATACGAGAAGCAAGCTCGCGCATGCGTTTACTTCGCGATGCCATGACATGGGGATCAACTTGATTGGGAGCACTTGCTGCAGGAGTGCCTTCACGTTTTGAATATCTAAACACGTGCATCTTTGCAAAACCCATACGCTCACAAAATTCGTAGGACGTTTGAAATTCATCATCAGTTTCTCCTGGAAAACCTACAATTAAATCGGTACCAAGAGCAATTGATGGCATATAAGCTCGTGCATTTTCTACGGCTGCAGCATATGAGCTTGCAGTGTAGTTTCTTCTCATGCGTTTAAGGGTAGCCTCGCAACCCGATTGCAAACAAATATGCAAAAACGGAGCAATTCTTCCTTGTGATTGAGCCATTACCCTCAAAAGCTCATCAGTTACATCGGGCGGCTCTATCGAAGAAAGACGCACTCGTTCAACTGGTGTTTCATCAAGGATAAGCTGTAGTAAATCGGGAAGCCGCACGCGAGATCCATGATAAATTTCTCTAAAATCGCCCAAGTTAATACCAGTAAGCACTACTTCACGCGCACCATGAGCAATGGATGATCGAACTGATGCCAAAACAGACTCACAGCTCACCGAACGCGCAGGCCCTCGTGCTTTCCACACGATACAAAAAGAGCAGCGATTGTTACACCCATCTTGAACTTTAATGCCGGGACGCATTCTTCCTGTTGGCGTAGGCGTCTGAACAAGATCTCCGTCATCGTCTACCGAACCTGCAATACAGCCAAATTCTCCCAACACACGCTGGCATACTCGAGCTTTATTTCGTTCAACTAACACATTATCGGCAATAGAAGACAACTCATCAGCATGTAAATTTGCAACACAGCCTGTAGCAACTACAAAGGGCACGTTAGCAAGATTTGCGGCACGACGCACAATTTTGCGTGTTTTAGCTTCGGCTTCTCCTGTGACGGCACAGGTATTGATAACAATGGCGTCGGCCTCATTTTGATTAACAACCTTACACCCTGCTCGTTCGAGCTCAGAGGCAATAACGTCGGTTTCAACGCGATTGACACGACAACCTAAATTGATAAAAGCAACTTTAGGTACCTGCATTAGTTTCGTCCGTCTACCAGTTTTTTAATACATGCCTTATCGGCCTTTGAAAGTCCTTTAGGGCTTACCACACGAACAACTGCAACAAGAGAGCCACGCGCAGAGCTTTGACGTCGCGGCATACCTTTTCCAGACACGCTAATACGCTGACCATATTCACAAGAAGAAGGAATATGTACTTCAACAGTTTCGTCTGGCAAAATGCCTTGAACCTCCTTTGTACAGCCAACAATTGCCTGCAGGGAGTCAATGGTAAGCTCACAGAAAAGGTCATCCCCTTGACGTTCAAATGTTTTATGTTCGGCTATAACAATACGAAGCAGTAAATCACCCGAAGCAGCACCACGCAAACCAGCTTCACCTCGGTGAGCTACTCTCATAGTTTGACCACTGTGAATACCGCGCGGGATCTCAACGGAAACGCGTTCACGTGACGGAGTTCTTCCTTGGCCTTGGCATGTATCGCATGGGTGATCAAATACTTTACCCATACCACCACAAGCACTACAAACAGTTTGAGATTGTACTTGGCCAAAAATAGATTGCTGAACTTGTGTTACCACGCCTGTTCCCTTACAGTGCGAGCACGTTACTTCATGTGCATCGGCGGCTGCGCCTTTGCCGTTACAATCGTCACAAGGAGCAAGACGCTCGTATGCGATTTTTTTACTGCAGCCACTTGCTGCTTCTTCGAGGGTAATAGTAAAATTCATGCTCATATCGCGACCGCGGTTTGGAGTAGCCGCTCCAGAAGATCTACGTGCACCACCTGAGAAAAACGAGCTGAATATGTCGTCAACGTCAAAGCCTGAACCTCGAAAGAAATCGGACATATCAACATAATCACTGTGAAAACCAGCAGGGCCATCAGCACTGCCATAGCGGTCATAATTAGCACGTTTTTGTTCATCGGAAAGAACCGAGTATGCTTCGTTTACTTTTTTAAATTTCTCTTCTGCACCTGCTTCTTTGTTAATATCGGGGTGCAACTGACGAGCTTTTTTTAAGAAAGCGCGCTTGATTGTTTTAGCATCCGCGTCGTGTGCAACGCCTAATATATCGTAGTAATTTTCTTGTGCAGCCATAGTGTGTATAAATCCCCACCTTTAATAACAATTTACAAACCCAAAAGTTTACGTATCACAACAGGAACAACCGTTAAACAAAACGAGATCAACAAAGGCGTATATCCCGCTTTACCTGCGCTTCTCCACCAGCCTAAAGGATGAACAATGCCACGCTTACATAGAGTGGTTATCCCAATAATTACAAGAATTGCAGGAAATACAAAATTGTAATAGAGCGTATTAGTATACAAGCCAATCGCAAGAATTGGGATAACAAAACCTAAACAACGAGCACCAAGCCGCTCTGCAGCAATAAGGCGCTCAGACGCAACAACACATTCAATAATCAAGTCATGAGCAGGTTTATTGTAAGTACCTGCATGTCCTTTATGCTTAAGAATAATGCGATGACCATCGTGCGTATGAGTTGGAACTAAGACTTCAACCGTATCTTTTTTGAGGCTTCGCCCGCTACCTGCGCAATTTGCACACGGATTAAGAATCAGTTTACCTGATCCTTTACAATGCGAACACACCATGGTATGAGACGACATTCCTAAAAGCATAACAAAATCGAGTTCAAGCGTTCCTTTACCGTCACAAATAGGACAGTCAAGCGTCTGCAACTCTCCTTGAGCTCCAAGCCCATGGCACGCATCGCATGCAACAAAATGTGTATAAGATATTTTTTTGGTACATCCCTGCTTTGCCTGTTTATCATCTAAATGCAGCAAAACCGTAATGTCTTTTCCTTCAACATCTTGATATGCAAACTCGTGCAACGATTCGCTCGAGCTGGTAGACGAAGGGTTTTGAGTAAAGAAATCGAACCCAATATTTGATCCAAAACCAGCTGCGCGCAAAAAATCATCCAAATCAAAACCATCAGGCGTGCTAAACCCACCTTGTGCAAAAGGATCTTGCGAGCCATAAGGAGATTGTGACATAAAAGGATTTCCGTTTAAGGAAGCATCATAGCGTCTGCGTTTTTGTTCATCGGAAAGAACTGCATATGCCTCTGAAACTTCTTTAAAACGTTCTTCGGCATCAGGAGCCTTATTGATATCGGGATGAAGCTTACGGGCTTTCTGTTGAAACGCTTTGCGAATCTCTGAGGACGTAGCGTTCTGGCTTACGCCTAGTATGTCATAATAATTTGTTTTTTGAGCCGATGCCATACACATTCCCATCGCATATCTTATCAATTCTTATAAATTGTACCCTTATATGGCGCTTAATTGATGATGGTTTCATGGTTTAATGCTTAAGGCACCAAAACAGACTTAAGTTCCATAGGAGCTAAATCGAGCAGCGCTTCAAAAATATAATTTCCCAAAAGCCACCCTTTATGTGTTGCATGAAGGTATCCTTGATGGTAGGTCATGAGTCCTAAATCTATCAGCCTATCAAACGTTGCGTGAAGCGTTTGAGCTCCTAATACTTCTTCTGCATAGCTGATAACATCGGGCTCAATGCCTTGAGCCAAGCGCGCTTCAAGCATCAAATCCTCGGCAAGAACTTGCGGCAACGTTAAAAATTCTAGCGAAGCTTTGCGCTGCGAAAGCCGGGGATTGCGAATAAAAGAAGCGCGAGAATCGGTGCAAGTAATGCGAACTCTTACGATATCAGAAGGAAGATTTGGCAACGTTTTCCATACCTGCTTTAAGCGTCTATAAGCTTGGGCTGTAAGCATAGACGCAGCAGAAGGACCAAGTCCAATATAGGTTCGTGCACTCCAATACCCACAATTATGGTCACATTGCTCGTTTGGTTGAGCATAGCTTGAGGTTTCGTAACGCTTATATCCATACGATTCAAGCACATCATGTGCAATATCCATGCGAGCTGCTTGAACCGCCTCACTATTAAATTTTGGGTGCGTATGAGCGTAGCGCGCCCAAAATGCTGTTGATTTTTCGATCGTTAACGGATAAATGCTTACATGGTCTACCTTACAATTGATAACATCATGCAGACTTTTGAGCCAAGAATCATCAGTTTGCAAGGGAATGGCACACATAAGATCACACGACACACTAAAACCCATAGCTTTGAGCGTGCAAAGCCGCTCAAGTGCGCGCTCGGGCGTATGTGTTCTGCCCAGTGCTTTAAGCTCATCAGCATTGGTAGATTGAACGCCACATGAAACACGGTTTATACCTTGACGGAGCATATGATGCAACAGATCATCACAAGCAGATTCAGGATTCACTTCACATGATTTCTCACGGAGCGTTGGACACGTTTCACAAGCACATTCAATAATGTCAGGTAACTCATGAGGTAACGCCGAAGGGGTGCCTCCTCCAATGTAGAGTGTTTCAGTATCTTCACATACATTGGCAGCTTTAAGTTCATTGAGCTGGCCTTTAAGAGCAGCTGCGTACTCGGAAGGAACTGAGGTAGTACTTTTAAAAGGCCAGCTTGCAAAATCGCAGTATCCGCATTTTTGCGTACAAAATGGAATGTGAAGATACAGCTCGTGAATATCCTTATCAGCCAAACGTTGCTTGTATGCCACCATAAAATCAGCGCCCACTTGACATTTCTTGTGACACCTGCTTATCTGTTTGTACCTGCTCTTTAAATGCTTGTAACAAATGTAAAAACTCATCAAGTGTGGTAGCTGTCATAAATTTTTGACGCCACAAAGCAGCATGTGAAAGACCATATAAATACCAGCTACACAGGCTACGTGCTCGTGCCATATGCGCGTGAGTGGCTGCCAAAAGCCGAAGATGCAACTCAAGTGCGTTAAGTCGAGCTGAAATACTATGCGTATCCGTTATATGAGCATGACGATTATGTTCACGCGCGCTCGAGTTGTATAAACCAGCATCTAAGAGAGCAGACAAATCGGATGGATTGCCTTTAAGCAGTAATTTCTTTTTGTTAAAAATTTTAAGTGCGTCATCAAAGATCCACGGATTTCCATAGGTACCTCGTGCAATAAGCACTGCGTGTGCTTGAGTTTTATACAAAATTCTACATGCATCTTCAGCGCTCATAACATCACCAGAGGCAATAACTGGAATATCAACAGCTTCTACAACGCGCTTGATACTTTCCCAGTTGGCCTCGCCTTTATAGAGTTGCTTAGCAAATCGGCCATGCACTGCAAGAGCTGATGCGCCCGCATCTTGCAAAGCGCGGCCAAACTCAGCAGCGCTTTCGTGGTCCATGTAATAGCCACGCCGAATTTTACAGGTAACTGGCACTCTAACTTCGCGCAGGCACGCCCGAACAAGAGCGCAGGCACGATGAGGATCACACATAAGCGCGCTTCCCTCTCCTCGTTTAGTAACTTTAGGAACTGGGCACGCCATATTTATGTCAATACAGCTTAATTTATCACCCAAAAGTTCACCCACCAAGGCGCACGCACGCTGAAATTGCACAGGATCAGAACCAAAAAGCTGAACAATAAGATTAGGCTCTGCGGTGTGTGGCAAGCATAGTTCACGCGTAGCTTGGTTGTTCATGCATAATCCAGCTACGGATACCATTTCGCTGTAGGCATATTGAGCGCCACCAAGCCTATTCATAATACGGTAAGCGCTGTTGGTAACGCCTGCCATAGGTGCTGCTAGAAAAGGCATGTCCTTACATGAATCTAAAAAAGGCTTTTGAGGAGTAACAATATCATGCAAATCGGCAGCGGGAGCATATTGAGAAATAAGAGATTCAACATCACTTGACATGAGATATCCTTATCAATTTTGATCATAGACAACAAAACGGAGAAGCGCAAACTCTATCCAAGTTTGAAAAACGCGTTATTGGTCATCGCCCACGTTGAGCACGGCAAGGAAGGCTTCTTGAGGCACTTCCACCGATCCTATGGACTTCATGCGTTTTTTACCCTCTTTTTGCTTCTCAAGCAGCTTTCTTTTACGCGAAATATCTCCACCATAACACTTTGCAAGCACGTCTTTACGCCGCGCACGTACGGTTGAGCGAGCAATAATCTTATTACCAAGCGCGCCTTGGATGGGAACTTCAAAAAGCTGCTGAGGAATAATTTCTTTTAATTTATCGCATAAATTGCGCGCCATTGCATATGCTTTATCTTTATGAATAATAAACGACAAAGCATCAACAGCATCACCTGCTAAAAGCATGTCAAGTTTTACCAAATCGGAAGTTTTATACGAGTCCATCTCGTAATCAAGGGATGCATATCCTTTGGTACGACTCTTAAGCTGATCAAAGAAATCCAAAATGAGCTCGGCAAGTGGAATATCAAAGTGGAGTTCAACCGATTTTTCACTCAGATAAACCATGTCTTGCGTAGTGCCGCGATGTTCTATTGCAAGCTGCATAACAGCTCCCGTGTACGCAGGCGGAACAATCACTTTAGCTTTAAGGTAAGGCTCTTCTATATGGTCGATTTTGGTAACATCGGGCAAATCCTGAGGAGAGGTAATGCTTAGCATGCGCTTGTCAGTAGTGAATACGTGATAATTGACCGATGGCGCCGTTGCAATAAGATCCAAGTTAAATTCGCGCTCAAGACGCTCTTTAACAACCTCCATATGCAAAAGACCTAAAAATCCAACTCTAAAGCCAAAACCAAGCGCAACGGAAGTCTCCGCACTCCAGGTAAGAGAAGGATCATTTACTTTAAGTTTTTCAAGTGCATCACGAAGATTTTCGTAATATTTAGTGTCGGTAGGAAAAAGACCCGTAAAAACCATGGGTTTTACATCGTGATAGCCTTCACAAGCGCGAGCACACGGACGCTCGACACACGTAATGGTATCGCCTGTTTTAACCAGCTCGGGATCTTTAAGACCAGTAACAACAAAGCCAACTTCTCCAACAGAAAGCTGCGTTACACGCATTTCAGACGGACATTTTATACCAACATCATCACAGAGAAACGTATCTCCGAGCGCCATCATTTTAAGGTTCATGCCTTTTGAAATTTGGCCATCAAAGACACGAACAGTAGCAATGACGCCTCGATATTCGTCAAAATATGAGTCAAGAATAAGCGCTTTAAGCGGTGCGTTAACATTGCCTTGCGGTGGTGATATAAGATAGACCACCTGTTCAAGCAAATCGTGAATTCCTTCACCAGTTTTACCCGAAACAAGCACCGCGTCATCAGCAGGAAGAGCAAGCTCATCTTCGATTTCTTGTTTAACCTCTAAAGGATGTGCAGATGGAAGGTCTATTTTATTGATTGCAGGCACAATGTCTAGGTTTGCATTCATAGCTAAGTTGGCATTAGAAACAGTTTGCGCTTCTACACCTTGCGTTGCGTCAACCACCAAAACAGCACCTTCACATGCAGCCAACGAACGAGAAACTTCATAGGTAAAGTCAACGTGACCTGGTGTATCAATTAAATTAAACTGATAGGTTTGACCGTCGTCGGCTTTATACGCTACGCGCACTGCATTAGATTTAATGGTAATACCGCGTTCACGCTCGATATCCATAGAATCTAAAATCTGACTTTCCATATCGCGCGCAGCCACGGTATGCGTAAGCTCAAGAATACGATCAGAGATCGTAGACTTACCATGGTCGATGTGCGCAACAATAGAAAAGTTGCGAATATGTGATGTGTCATTGTTTTTCATAGTATTCATATCTAAGATGATAGCGTATTTTTTACAAAGTGATATACTTACTTTTTGACCTCGCCGTGTCAAATGAAGGAAAACCCCACTTTCTTCATGCAAAACTAGAGGCCTCAAGAATTGTTACCGAAAGGATCTACCGTGGCTAATATTAAGTCGCAGAAGAAGCGTATTCTTACCGCCGAGAAAGCTCGTATTCGCAACAAGGCTGTACGTTCAGAGCTCAAAACCGCTGTTAAAGAGGTTCGTTTAGCTGTTGAAGCTGCAGATCTCGAGAAGGCTCAAGCTGCTGTAAAACGTGCTGGTCGTCTGTTGGATAAGGCAGCATCTAAAGGCATTATCCACAAGAACCAAGCTGCTCAACGTAAGAGCGGAGCACAAAAACTTGTTAATAGCTTACAGGCATAAATAATACGTGTGCATTTGTAACATTTTTTGAAGAATTGTATGTAAAAGCCCGGGATCTTTGTCTCGGGCTTTTATAGTATATATGTTTCACCTATGAATATCTTATGAAGACACATGTGACGTTTAACTAACTTACAGCTATGCTTGACGAGGCGAACAGATTTTCTGCGCAAATAAAACCAGATCAGTAAATGTTGCACGCGATAGCTTAAAGCGCATATTTAAATCAGCAGATTCGCACAAAAGTTCGTCTAGTTCTGCAGCTTCAAAATTATCCGCCGCGGCGCGTAATTTGTTTACCTGCCAACTTTTTACATTCAACTTTTCAGGCATGTGCGTAAGTTGACCTCGCGCGGCAAGGTTCTTTGCACAAATAAGCTCACGTAATCGCTTAGAGATAAGTGCCAACAAATATAAAGGTGACGTTTGCGCTTGAGCCTCTAACAAGGTAAGTGCACGACCACATTCACGTGCAGCAAGCACATCGATAAGTTCCCAGGGTTGCTGGGCATTTGTTCTTATTACATGCGCGCACACCAGGTCTTTAGTAATTCTTAGAGGCTGCACTGCATGCGATTGATCAATTGAAGAAAAACTAACGCTGTATTTGAGTATTTCAAGTTGTTTTTCGAGAACAGAAAGCGAAGTGCCTACCCTATTTATAAGTTCCTCTGCAGCGTCAAAGTCAACGCTTACGTTTAGCTTTTTTTCGAGTACAGACAAAGTACGATGCGCCTGAGAAGCTGTTTGAGGCTCGCAATTTATAATTGCTTTTGGATCCACTGCAGAAATAGCTTTATATAGCTTTGAATTTTTTGCAAGACGTTGCATGCATAAGCAAACAATACAGCTCGGATTAGGATGTTTAAGATAATCTATGATGTCTGCAATAACTTCTTTAGGTAACGCCTCTGCCTCGTAAATAATTGCCAAGCGTCTTGTATCACAAACAGGCATTTGAAGAAAGACGCTCAACAAACTTTGACTGTCTTTAATATCAACCGCATGCCATTCGTTACAATTAAAAAAACTCATTTGAGGCTGAATGTAGAGCTTAAGACGACGAACGATTTCTGCCATTTTTGCCGTATCGGTACCTAGAGCAACATATACAGGCAACTTTGGGGCGTTTTCCTGTGCCATAAGACTCCTTTACGTTACTGGTGCGGCAAAAACCCATATGCACACAAACGTTTTCAAACACTACGGTGAGCTTGAATTGGTGAGACTAGTATACGTCATGTGTCCCAGGACGAGGCCACTTATAAGCAATAACCACAAGGAATACAGCTACACTGAAAGCTAAGCCTGCAGAAAGTCCATCGGTCGAAACGTACGCAATTGGAAATTTTGAGAAGATCTTAAGCACCAGTAAAATTGCCGACGTAGCATAAGATCCTGCGCATAAAAGCAGCTCTGACACAGGCGCACAAGGCGCGCACATGATGGTTATTACTGCTAAAAGAGCTGTATACACCATACAGGGCACAAGTAACACATTACTTAAAACCGCTATAAAAGAAAAGCCCTGAAAAAAGCCGATTGAAAACGGCAGCGTACTCAGCTGCGCACAAAGCGACACTGACGCAACTTGAAGAACTGAAGTAAGAGCTTTTGCTTGTATTGTATGTATCAAAAGATCTAGTACGCGCTTAAGATACCCTTTTGAGTGAGCACACACATATAACAAGGTACGTAGCAGTTTTACATACGCCCATTCAACAAGAAAGTTTACATAGTTTCCAAAAAGTGCAAGCCCAATAACGCAGCTTACCGATAAAATAAAACTTACATCGCAGGCACACCAAGGATTTAAAGCAATCATAACCAAAGCCGTGCATGACACAGTTGATATAACATGTCTTTGCGCCCGAAAAAAGTCTGCAAACACGCTACAAGCTACCAAACCCCAAGCTCTTAGCGCTGAAAGCGGCATACCACAACTCATAACAAAGACCATGCTTAAACACAGGGTAAGTATACGTTGCGTAAAAAGGGAAAGCGGGATGTGGCTTAAAATCTTAGCAATTAGAAGCGAGAAAAGAGCCAAATGTGTTCCAGAAACACAGACAACATGAGAAATTCCGCACACCCTAAATAAATCAGTCATACCAAGCTGATGCATAGGCTCTTTGTGTCCGCAAATACTTGCAAGCATGAGTGCACTATGCTCTGGTGTTGAGCGTTTGAGCATATTCATACATTGCAAACGAATAAAACTTGCTAACCCATAAAGCCCCACTGGCTTTTGAACATGGTGTACGCGTCCAATAGTCACGGACCCTAAAATTCCTTGAGCACATGTTGAGAGTTTATTGGTATCAGATGTATACGCCTTAAACTGTCCTTGAACCGTATACGTGCTATAGAGTTCAAGTGCTTCTTTGCTGATGAGCTCACAAGTTCCCATATAGCTATCATTCACAAAAATTTTAGCAGGTGTCACATAGCTATGAAACACTGACCTACTATCTGCTATGCACATACATGTAAGCTCATTACGAGCGCTTATATGCTGCAATACATGTTGACGAACACATGTTTGATATACCAAAAAGATACCAAGAACGCAACTTGTACTAGCTGTTAAAATGACCATCCACCCAATTTTTTGTGCACGTTTCAAAAACATATACCAAGGCGCTGCCGCGCGCGCACATCGATATAACAAAACAGTACATCCAACGCACGCACTACCTATACATGCAGGTATTATTGCGTAACTACACAGCAAACTTACTGCAGATGATAGATATACCATGAGCTTCTGAGCGCAAGCCATTTCATATAAACGCGCAGAACGCAGGATCAAAAACAAAACAAGATGAGCCGCTATATACACAGCTAATATCGGAGGGATATATGGTCTTGTAAAACAAGGAAGGCTGAATTTATCCTCTTTGTCAAGGCTTATGCTATACATGGAGATACTTTCGGAGCTTTTCAAATTTCTTTGAGCCAATACCTTTAACACGTTTCAGATCTTCAACATTCTTAAATGGGCCGTGTTCACGACGATCGGCAATAATCCTATCTGCCATAGCAGGACCTACTCCTGGAAGCTCTAAAAGCTCATTTTTTGAAGCCTTATTAAGTGAGATAGGACGCGTTGGCGCGTGTCCTTTGCGCGTTGTTGAAGCGCCTTTGTCTTGCCGGTATGAATCACCAGACGATGAAGCAGCACCAGTTGAATCTTGCGTGAGCGTTGTGTCTTCCCCAATGCGTGGTATATGGACTTTATCACCGTCATGAAGCTCAGATGCTAAATTTAATGCAGCTACATCAGCGTCAGCAGTTAAGCCACCAGCACGCTCAATGCTATCTTTCACGCGCGCGCTTGCAGGAAGTTCATAGACATCGGGATGTGCAACGCAGCCGTCAATATAGATGACTATGCGTTGTGATGTGTCTTCTTGCGATGGTTGTGCGTCTTCTTTTGATTGGTTAGTATCATCGTTTTCTTCAGAAGCGTTTTGGCTTAAAGATGTTTCGTCCGTTGTTGCAAGGGGCATAGGCGTTATCAAAATCGTTGAATATATCCACCAGCCAATGCATGCGATAACAACAAAAAGACCTACCACACATCCAATAACCTCTGGCTTTGCTCCAATAAGCTTATCTTTGAGATTCTGTACAGCATAAGCTAAACCAAGGCAACGTTTGTGCCGATTGTCTAAAGATGCGTCCCAAGAGAGCGGTACTTGCGCACTCAAAGGGTCTTCTAAAGGGTGGCGCTTACGAGAAATTTGAGCCATAAAAATCGCTTTCTTTGGATACCGACAAGACAGTAGTCATATCGTACAAAGAAAGCGCAAAGAGTAAACGTACAAATAAAATAAGGCGTGCGGCTAACATGCTGAAAACATGCATGATTATCAGCACATAGTGGTAAAAATCTATGCCATTGGTGCACGTTTCAAGTAAGTTTACCAAAAAAGCGAAGCTACAAGGGTTATCTACCTAGCTCACGATGATATGCGCGTTTAGCAGAACAGCTATGATATGCATAACACGAGTCATAATCTATGTATTCAATGTGATCAAAGAGCTCATCGATCATACCTGCATGATCAAATGAGTCCCAAGCTGCATGTACCGCATCAAGTTTAGCGTGTGTTTCGGGTCGACGAGGCATAAATAACGTGCAGCAATCAGGCGATGGCTTAGAACTTATATCGTAGGTACCAATTTGCAACGACCGCTTAATAATCTCTTGTTTATCAGACCCAATTAACGGACGAAGTACAGGCAGACTCACCATTTCGTTAACAGCTGCAATATTATCCAACGTTTGAGAGGCAACTTGTCCGAGTGACTCACCTGTTACTAATGCTTTTGCACCTTCTGCGAGGGCAAGTTTTTCGGCAACCGCAAACATAATGCGACGATAAAAAATAATGCGCAGGCTTTGAGGCACACATAAGGATATCTCACGCTGTTGATCCCCAAAGGGGCAAACGTAGAGTCTTCCAATACAACCAGTAGGATCAAGAGCAGAAACAATTTGACGAGTAAGATATTCGCTCGTATCAGCAGTTTGAGGACGACCCGAGAAATGCAAAGGTAAACACACCGCGCCACGTCGTCCAACCATCCATGTGGCAACGGGCGAATCAAAGCCACTGGAAAGCAACGTCACAACTTTACCAGCAGATCCTACGGGCAACCCCCCTACTCCAACTAAAGATAAAACTGCATTGTCATCAAACGCTTCAAAATCAAGTGCGCCATATCCTGCAGCAAGCAAGCTCTGCTCAACAACAGCATACACATAGGCCACATTGTTAACAACTTGAACATCCAATTGAACGTCGGGTTTATGCATCTGCACTTTTTTATCGGGAAATGCTTTACACAAAGCTTCACCTACCAAACAGTTAATCTCAAGCGTATGAAGCTCAAAATTGGTAGACGATTTGTGTGCATGCACTTTAAACGTTAAAAAATGCGGAATATGCGAAAGCGCCAATACGGCAGCTTCACAAATTTGGTCTTTTTCTTGCTCGACACAATACGCAAGAGAAACACGCGCAACACCAGGTATTTTGGCTGCAGCTCGAGCGAGCTCTGGCGTACAATCGCCATTTTTTACACGAATGCGAACATGACCCGAAATTCTGTCAACACCTGCAAGATCAAAAGCACGCAGGCCATGTTTAAGATTTTGAATAAGCTGACGCTCAAACGTAGACCTGTTCTTACCTTTTAATCCAATTTCGTGATAATGAATAAGACAAACACGGGAAAACATACAACCAACCTTACCTTAGATTTCTTAATAAAAAAATACACGACATAATGCCGTGTATTTAACAGATAAAACTTATACACGCATGTTATAAGTTATGTTCAACACGCGCGTTGGAACCACGAAGCTCCTCATCAAAAAGATCTTTTTGATAGCTTAAGTCACCCGAATCGATCTCATTCATAGCAGCAGAAACGGGATCTTTTCCCGAAACTTCTGTGGTAATGGTATCAATATCGTTAATTGCAGCTACACGTAGATGCTGACCGCGAATCATGCTTTTAATGTCGCATGCACGCTTAGCAGCTATTGCACAAAGCAAGAAAGGATTCTCTTCTGTTTTTTCGAGAAGACTGTTAATCTCAGGCTTTGTAATATCTACAGAAGGTGTATCACTTTTATGCATTGCCATATTTTAGGCTCCTTTAGTTTCATAAACATACATCAAATCTTTGAGGTTTTTCGCACATTCATCCAATGAATCATTGATAAGAACAGCGTCATATCTATCCTTAAGCTGCATTTCTTGACGTGCATCAGCAAGCCGTAACTCAAGTGATTCTTTAGTTTCGCTTTTTCTTCCAATAAGACGTTCACGCAAGACGTCCATAGAAGGTGGCGCGATAAAAATAAGAACCGCAGCTGGATAAGCTTTCTGTACATTAAAAGCACCTTGAGGATCAATTTCCAAAATAACGGATTGTCCGCTATGTATGTACTTTTCTACCTCGCTTTTTAATGTCCCATATCTATTGGAATGGACGTGTGCCCATTCAAGAAATGCATCTTGTTCAATTGCACGATTAAATTGCTCATTTGTAAGAAAATGATAATCAATGCCGTCTTTCTCGTGTGCACGAGGAGAACGCGTGGTAGCCGAAACCGTCAAGGCAAAGCAAGGGGAAATCTGATGTAATCTACGGATTACTGTCCCCTTACCGGCACCTGACGGTCCAGAAATTACAAATAAGCGAGGTGTACGTACGATAGCTATTTTGAAAGCACCTCAAGAAGTTGCTCGCGCTGACGAGCGCCAAGACCCTTTACGCGACGAGTTGCACTAATGCCAAGCTCATCCATAATCTTAGTAGCTTTAGCTTTACCATAACCAGGTAATGACTCAATTAAAGCGGAAACCTTCATACGGCTTGCAATAGCATCGTCAGATGCAAGAACAGAAGCGAGAGAAACCTCGCCTTTTTTAATTTTCTCACGAAGCTCAGCACGAGCGTGACGTGCGGCTGCTGCCTTCTCGAGAGCTGCTTTACGCTGCTCATCAGTAAGCTGAGGTAATGCCATCGTTCCTCCAAACATATGTGAATAATGCAGTCATAACAATGAATTGTTACGCAAGCATACAGTTTGTCAATAAACGCAGGAAATTACAAGCTTTTTTTAAAAATTCCCACGTCAGAAAAGATATTAACACAAAATCACGGCAAATAAGCAGTAAATCTGTGAGTTTTTCAGAAAAATTAGTGCTAAGAAGCACTACAAATGTCCTCAACAATTGCTTCAAAAGCATCTCCTGGGTGCGCAGCCTGTGTTATAGGTCTTCCTATAACAAGCTTAGAAGCGCCTTGGCTAAGCGCAAATTGAGGCGTTGCAACACGCGCCTGATCTTGACAAGCCTCGCCTTTTGGACGCACGCCTGGAACAACAATGAGGCCTTTATCACCAAAGATTTCACGCATACGGCGCGCCTCAAAGGCTGAGCAAACCATACCATGAGACCCGTGAGCAGCTGCAAGCGCACCTAGACGATCTACTTCGTTAGCAACACTGTGCTCAATTCCAATTTCGGAAAGCGCTTCGGCATCCATGCTTGTTAAAACAGAAATAGCAACAAGCTTTGCATCGCAACCTATCTGTTCGTGTGCGCGCTCTACGCCCTTACGTGCGCTTTCAATCATCTTAGAAGAACCCAGCGCATGAAGCGAAATTATATCGGCTCCAGCAAGCGCAGCAGAATACGCTGCTCCTTCTACCTGAAACGGAATATCGTGCAACTTAAGGTCAAGAAAAACAGAAAAGCCACGATCACGAAATTCCTGAATAAGAGCTGGACCCTCGCGATAAAAAAGCGTCATGCCAACTTTAACCCAACGGGCTTTTCCGCTCAAGAGCCCAAGCAGCTCTAATGCATATTCTTTATCACAATCAAGTGCAACAATAAGAGAAGAACGTACCTCATCTTCTGTTAACATTTACATGCTCCAATCAAATCGGAAATGCGAGTCACACCTTGCTTTTGAGCCCAATCACAAAGCTCATGTAAAATTCTAGGTGCACTCATAGGATCATAGAGATTTGCAAGACCAACGCTTACAGCTGTTGCCCCTGCAAGTATAAACTCGGCTGCCTCGAGTCCTGTGGTAATACCACCTATACCGCACAAGGGAATCTTAACCGCCTTATGGGCTTCCCATACCATACGAACTGCAATAGGATGAATGGCCGGACCTGAAAAACCGCCGGTAGGACGCGATAGCTTACTTTTATATGTAGTAGTATCAATAGCCATTCCAGGAATAGAATTGATAAGGCTGAGCGCATCGGCACCTTCTGATTCAAGCGCGCGTGCAATTTCGGGAATATTAACGGGACCCATTTTTACCAACAACGGGCGTTTTGTGAGAGGACGAAGCTTGCGCATAATCTCGGCTGCACCTTGAGGCGTAGATCCCATAGCGGCTCCACCACAGGCAATATTTGGACAGCTAATGTTGATCTCAAAACCTGCTGCAAACGAAGCTTTTTCTTCAAACACTTCAAGCGCCGCTACATATTCATCAATAGAATGTCCTGCTACCTGACAAATTACTTGACAGTTTTTCTGCTGTAAGCCTGTCAGATAGGTTCCAGCTGTGTTTATAAGGCCATTAACGCCAGGATTTTGCAGACCAACCGAATTAATAATTCCCGAGGTAACTTCGCACATACGCGGAGCAGGATTGCCTGCCCACGGTTTAATAGAAGCTCCTTTGGTGGTAATAGCGCCAAGTTGGGAAACGTCATAAAACTTTTCAAATTGTTGCCCAAAAGCAAAAGTTCCGGCTGCCGTATTAACGGGATTTTTCATATGAATACCGCCGAGATTAACTTCCATTGAAACAGGTGTCTCTACCATGCTACCTCCTCGGCATTAAATACAGGCCCTACCATACAGCAACCTTTATTGCTCCCGTCAACCATTTGAACGGTACACGTTGCACAAGCTCCAAAACCACAGGTCATCATACGCTCAAGTGAAGCTTGACATGGAATATGTGCAGCTTTTGCAAGTGCTGCAACACGCTTCATCATAGGTGCAGGACCACAGGTACATACACATCCATAAGACGTTTCAGCAAGCAACTTTTGCATTACATCGGTTGTAAAGCCTTTTTCGCCTAAAGTTCCATCATCAGTTGTTAAAAACAAACGATCAACACCTATTGTATGAGCTCGCTTGACACCCCAAAGCTTATCGGCTGTTTGTGCGCCTATGATGACGTCAACTGCAATTCCTTGTGACTTAAACAAAGCAGCCGCAGCAAGGACCGGAGGAGCGCCAATTCCACCACTTACCAGTAAAGCCTTCTCTTTTGATTGAGGTATATCCCAACCATGACCACATGGACCCAAAACGCGTAAAGCCGTTTTTGCCTCAAGTGCGCTTAAACGCTTGGTGGCACTTCCAACTACAGCATAGGCCAGGTAAATCAAACCTGCTTCTACGTCAATATGAGAAAACGAAAGCGGAATGCTCAAAAGCTCGGTTTGGCTTCCCGGAACATGAATATTTATAAACTCTCCTGGCAACATAGTGCGTGCAAGCTCATCACATACCAAAACCAACTCGTAGATGCCATCGCCTACACGAGTATTTGAAACAATATATGCGGTATGTAATTTTGTATCTTTAACTGCCACGCTCTCCCCTCCCTTTTGCGCGTGTAAACTGGTGACACATTTTGTGCGTCACCAGTTAAGTGTACGACTTTGCAAGGTCTTTTTTGTAGCGAAACATCAAAAGTCTTTTGCAATTACAAAACCACAAGCAACCCACGCTCTAAGAAAACCATACAAAAATAAACCGCCGGTAAAGACTTTACGCAAATATGCTTAATTATGCGCATGAGTTTTACGCACAAATTTGTACGGCCTACATACGTGCCTTTTGGTCTATGCAACAACCTTGGTATTGCACAAGGTGCGCTTGCCAGCTACAAAGACATCTGTTGCACAGCCGCAAAAATCGTTGCCAAGCCATGGTGAATTAAGCGACTTACTTTCAAAATAGTCCTGATCAACATGAATTTTTTCAGACATACTGATAAGTGTAATATCTGCTTGCGAACCACGCTTAATAGACACTTCATTAAGACGCAGCAGTGCACGTGGATTGATTGCCATAAGCTCTACCATACGTGACATGCTAATTTTATCGGTTGCAACCATCTTTGAAAGCATAAGAGGTACAGAAGTTTCCAAACCTGTAATACCAAATGACGCAATCTCAAATTCGCAATCCTTTTCGTGCTGCGCATGGGGCGCATGATCGGTTGCAATACAATCGATGGTGCCGTCCGCCACGCCTTCTTGCAGTGCAAGCATATCGCTCTTAAGACGAAGCGGTGGATTCATTTTAAAGCAGGTATTATAGCTATTATCAATGTCATCTTCGTTGAGGAACAAATGATGAGGTGTAACCTCACAGCTTACTGGCAGACCTTCTTCTTTTGCTGCACGAACAAGATCTAAACTTTTTGCAGTTGAAATGTGTGCAATGTGAAGTGGACAACCTGTTAGACGACAAAGCTCAATGTCACGATACACTTCAAGTTCTTCGGCAAGAGCGGGCCAGCCAAACATACCCAAACGGGTAGAAGCTCTACCTTCGTTTACCACACCGTGTGCAGAGAGAGATTTGTCTTCGCAATGAGCAATGACCAAACGATCGAACTGAGACACATAACCCATGCCCGTACGCATCATACCAGCACTTTGAACGCCATGGCCGTCATCGGAAAAAGCACAAGCCCCTTCTAAGACCATATCACCAATCTCGGCAAGCGCTTCGCCTTCTTCGCCGCGTGTAAGTGCGCCAATAGGACGAATGTGCGCAAGATCAGTTGCACGTGCACGATCAATTTGATACCTAATTCCAGTACCCGTATCAGTTACAGGATTTGTGTTAGGCATGGTTGCAACATCGGTAAAACCGCCATGTGTAGCTGAGCGCATGCCGCTCTCAATGGTTTCTTTATATTCGTAACCAGGATCACGAAAATGCACATGCATATCAACTAAGCCAGGAACAAGATATTTACCCTCTGCGTCTATAACTTCATCGTCAGCACAAGCCTCGAGCTGGGGAGCTACATCAACAATGGTTGAACCCTCAACCTTAACATCATATTTACCATCAAGTGATACTTGAGGGTCTACAACATGAGCACCTTTAATCAGATAAGCCATTGTTTTCTCCTCCCAAAAGTAAGTACATTTCTGCCATACGAGTAAGAACGCCTGAATTGACCTGCGTTAATATGCGTGAACGTGCGCAATCAGCCACGTCAGCATTAATTTCCATACCGCGGTTCATAGGACCTGGATGACAAATAATGGCATGTGGTTTCATGCGTTTAACGCGCTGCATATCAAGACCCCACAAGCGGTTATACTCACGGCGCGAAGGAATTGTTGCACCTTCCATACGCTCAAGTTGAACACGAAGCATATAAACAACGTCAACATCTTCGATAACGTCATCAAGTGATGAAGTTTGCTCACATGCAAACCAGCGTGGATCGTCAACCTGAAATGTGGGAGGCCCAACCAAAATAACATGTGCACCCATAGTTTCTAAGGCAGGAACCAAGGATCCAACAACACGAGAATGGCTTAAATCACCAACGATTGCAACTTTAAGCCCATCAAGGTGCTTAAAGTGCTTACGAATGGTATAGAGGTCAAGCATAGCTTGCGTTGGATGTTGGTGTTTGCCATCACCTGCATTAATAACAATGGCATCGGTATTTTCAATAATTTTTTGAGGCGTACCTGCAAGACGAGCACGGCATACAAACATATCTACATTCATAGCGCTGATAGTTTGAATGGTGTCGGCAAGCGACTCGCCTTTGACAACTGAAGAGGTAGAGCCACCCATGCTTAAACTATCGGCAGAAAGTCTTTTTTCGGCAAGCTCAAAAGAACTCTTGGTACGCGTAGAAGGCTCCAAGAATAAATTAACAATGGTGCGTCCTCGCAACGCAGGAACTTTTTTAATTGAACGCTTGTTAACTTCTTCAAACGAAGCAGCAGTATCTAAAATTTGCGAAATATCATCTGCAGTTAAGCTGTTGGTATCTATTAAATGTTTAACCGATAACATTAGCACTCACCTTCCTCGTGCTGTGAATCTGATGTCCAAATTTCTACAGCGTCTTCTTTGTCATATTCGCTCACTAAAACGCGCACATCTTCATCATGAGATGACGGAACGTTTTTACCAACAAAATCAGCACGAATAGGAAGCTCGCGGTGTCCTCGATCAACCATAACTGCCAGCTGGACAGAATCGGGGCGACCATAATCCATCAGAGCATTCAAAGCAGAACGAATGGTTCTTCCGGTAAACAAAACGTCGTCTACCAAAATAATGCGTTGTTTGTCAATTTTAAAAGGAATATTGGTAGCATGAAGAACAGGAACAATTGAGCGATTCACGTCATCACGGTAAAAACTAATATCAAGTTCACCTGTACGTGGACGCGTTCCTTGAATTGCTTCGATTTGCGAAGCCAGACGTTTAGCCAGCGTAGCACCTCGGCGAATAATACCGATTAAAACAACGTCTGACCCCTCATTGCGCTCGATGATCTCATGTGCAATACGCACTAACGCTCGCTGCATTGCCGTGGCATCCATAATTGATGCTTTAAGCTTGGGTTGCATAGCTCTCCTTCCTGTACGCCTTGAGCGTACATATAATAAAAAAGCCTCACCTGCAAAGAGCGGATGAGACACGTAAGAAGGCTATGTTGAGTTGCTGTTCTGCAACACGTACCTTACCGGTATCTCGTACCGCGCTTAAAGGTCGTATTTAGTTTACGTGATAATGATAGAAGTAATCTTGTAAATCTTATCGTCATAAAATCATCACGATGGAAAACATGCAACCTCAATCAGAAAGTATGTATACCAGTCATGACCAACTTGTACACTATGAACGCTTAGGAATAAGAGCTATGACCTTGTAAGTGCGCAAGCACACGACGCACACAGGCCATAACTCCGCGACGTTTAACATAGAGCACCACCAAATCCTTAGATGAAAGCATACGTATTCCTTGGGCACACGCGCGCAACTTTTGTAAAAGTTGCCGTTCGGGTGCAAATCCCAAAAAACCAAATGTAGAAGCACTCATTTGTATACGATCAAGTAAGCAAGCAAGCTCAGCAGCAAACCTTGACCTGTTGAGTGGAGGCTCTTGCACAAGGTCAAACAGCATAAAATCAAGAATCCAACTTATAAGTTCTTTTTGGGCGCGCGGCATCCACGGTTTATGAATCCAATCATTGATGATTGACTTTACCACAAGCATATGTGCTTCAATTTTTTGGGTGTGAGCCTGCGCTTTATGTAAATCATGCGCAAACGAGGACGAACGCATGGTGTAAACATATAAATGATCTTCAATGAGGATCGTTTTTTGTGAACGCGGATAGATATACATAAAAAATACCTGATCTTCGCCCAAACCAACTGCCTCGTCAAAATGCACATTTTCGCGTTGAATAAATGAAGCAGCAAGCGCTACACGCACACCAAAAGGCCGCGAATTACTATGAAAAATGCAGGTGTTTGAATAACCACTAAACTCACCCGCACGAGGTGTCTGCAATTCGCGCATACTTATAGGAGCACACGTATTGGGTTCAACATCAAAACCAAAGGTAATAACCTCAGGATGCTTTTCTACAAAAATATCTACGGCACGCTCAATTGTATAAGGCTTATAGGTATCATCGGCATCAATGAACATCACAATGTCGCCAGTTGCGGCATAAATTCCGCGATTTCGAGCGGCAGATGGTCCTAAATTGCGTTGATTGATAACCTTAAAGCGCACGTCACGCGTAGCAAAATCTTGTACAATCTCTAATGAGTTATCACGTGATCCATCGTTGACACATATACACTCAAAGTGGGTATATGTTTGCGCACGCAGCGAAGAAAGCGTTTGCGAAAGTGTTTCTGCTGCGTTATAAACAGGCATAATAACAGATACCAAAGGCATACTGGAATCAGTTTGAAGCGTGCGAGGCTGTTCATATAACGTATTCATGAGCGTGCACGTCTTTCTTCCAAAGCAATAAATATGCCATATAAGCCAGCTAAACGCAGCGCGAACGCAAGTTTAGAAAGCGTTGAATCATGACGCTTTTTACGAAGATTCAAATACTTTTGTGGATTGGATATAAGTTTTTTAACGTTAAGCGCTCGCCAGCGATCTAAGTGTTCATCAAAGGCAGGATCTTTTTCTGCACGCATGCAAAAATATGTTTTAAGTGCGCCAACAAATTCCAAAGCATGTTTATCATCAAGTCTGTCTAAATACCATAAACAGCCATTTACGCAGGCTGTAAGAGAAGCTGTTTGCAAAAACGGGTTTTGTGAAGCAAGCTTTTGTGCCAAAGTATCAATGCGATCAAACTCGGCTAATAACAAATCCTTTTTAGTAAGGGAGTGAATAGATGATGCTTCGCGATCCTGTCGATACATAATGATAGGAAAATCATCTACAACACAGCTTTGAGCACGTGCAAACACCTCAAAGCTAAACGACGTATCTTGAAAAGAAGCTCCTGGCGTAGAAGAAAATCGGATGTGATGTGCTTCAATAAGCTCAACTCGCGCGTAAAGTCCTGACCAAAGACTTGGCATGGTGAGGAAAAACCGCAGGTCGCGTGATGGATTGATGACGCGATTATGCATTTGCACGGGAAACTGATTAATGTGTTGTGTGATGCCTGAGTTGCTCCACCACATCTTAAAGCCACAGTGAAGCGTATCAGGGTGATAGGTACGAGCAAGCTTGCTCATATGTGAAAGCGCACCCTCGCACATACAGTCATCGGATTCTAATATGGCAAGATAATCACCGCGCGCACGCTCAATGCCATAATTAAGCGTTGCACCGTAGCCCGAATTTTCTTTATGGAATGCCTTAAACCTCGCATCCTTGCGAGCATATTCATCAACAATATCTTGTGAGCCATCGGTAGAGCCATCGTCTAACAAAAGCGCTTCAAAATCTTTAAAATCTTGTGACAAAAGTGAATCTAAGCAAGCACGAAGGTATTCACTAACATTATAAACGGGTATAAGAACGGATATAAAAGGCATACATGTCCTTCTTTAATGGCGAGATTGTACACGATGTTTAATAAAGGTTGCCACACGCGATAACGCATAATTGAGGCCATAGTGCCTACATAACCTGTAGGTATCGCCCATAAGAGAACAGATGTGTTGCTTTTGGTTAAATGCAACACGAGAGTTATTCATAAAAGAAGCATAGCGATTACGCGCCGCACGAGATAGATACGGCATATCCTTAACAAGTTTAGGATCAAGCTGTTGATAAAGTTTACCAATGTAATGTAGTGCTTTATCGTGATATACCTGGAGCGCGCCATTGGCAATAGCATCCTCAACATAGGCAAAGCCAACCGTATAAAGCCCTTTAAGGATGCCTGCATCGCAGATATTGAGCTCTTGGGCAATATCATGCATGTCTTGCCAGCGCCTAAAAGGTAAATCCAACGACTTAAGTGCGGAAGAAGATCCAGGAGCAAGATAGCGATAATGATAGTATGCATTATCGGTATATACAATTGAAGACGCAAGGTTAAGCACCTTAAAGTTAAAAGGCGTATCGACCCAGCCAGCACCTGGAACTTCTTGGAATCGTATGTGTCTCTCATCCAAAAATGATTTTTTATAAAGTGCAGACCAAATTGAAGGATGATGTTCAAGCAAACGAGGACAATCTTTAAGCACAAAGGGCTCAGAGCCTATACAAAGCTTTTTATAATAACTGCAATGTTCAGTATGCTCAGAAGCAGTATCTGGATTAAACACACACCAAAAAGACGATTTCACAATATCAGGAAACTGATAACGCGTAGCCAGCACAAAGAGATCATCATACATATGCGCTTCTACCCAATCATCGGGTTCAAAAATTGCAACATAGACACCTCTTGCCTCAGATATACCCCTATTAACAGTTGCACCATATCCTTGGTTTTGCTTATCGATAATGCGAATACGCGCATCTTTTGCAGCAAACTCTTTCATAATCGCAAGCGAAGCGTCAGTTGAGCCATCATTGATGAGTAAAATTTCAAGATCACAAACATTGTTATTAAGTAGCGATGATAAAGCCTGCTTGAGATAGCGCTGGGTATTATAGCACGGAACAATAACAGAGACGTCGCATGAAGTGCGTTTATCGCAGGCGAGTTTTTCGTTAAGAGTAGCAGTTTGGATATCCATAGTTATCGCTCCAACTTTTTGTATGCCGCACAAACTTCTGCTGCGGGACCTAACGCACGTTGCACACCGTGCTCGATCCAACACGCACGATTACATACACGCTCAATAAGTTCAATGGAGTGACTTACTAACAAAACAGTAACGTTATCTGATTCAACCAATTCGGCAATTCGTTGCTCACATTTTTGCTGGAACAAAAAGTCCCCCACCGATAATGTTTCATCAACAATTAAAATATCTGGCTCGGTAATAGTTGCAATGGCAAACGCAATACGTGCAACCATACCAGACGAATAATTTTTAAGTGGTAACTCAAGAAAGTCTTTAAGCTCAGCAAACTCAACGATCTCATCAAAGTGCTCATCAATGAACGACTTTTTATAACCAAGCAAAGCGCCATTCAGATAAATGTTTTCCTTAGCAGTAAGCTCTTGATCAAAGCCTGCTCCAAGTTCGATAAGCGGCGCAATCGTACCCGTTACGCTACATGTTCCTTGACTTGCACCCAAAACACCTGCAATAATTTTAAGCATGGTAGATTTTCCTGAACCGTTAGTACCCACCAAGCCAAAGGCTTCGCCCTTCTTTATCTGAAAATTGATGTGATCAAGCGCTCTAAATTCCTTAAAACGCAGTTCACGGCGGGCAAGCGCAATAAAATACTCTTTTAAGGAATTAAACTGTTCGGACGCTATGTTAAAAATCATCGAAATGTCATGCACGTCAATAACAGTTGGCGTATCCTGCGTAAAATTGGCAAGCGAAGGTTTAACGAGAACAGGTCTTTGACGCTTGTTATGAGAACCATATACAAACCAGGTGCTAATTGTTTGTTGATTGTTATGTTGGTCAAAAACATCAACGGTTATAAGATAGTGGCCATCACAAGGAAGCTCAAAATCCCAAAAGGGAGCCTGCGTGAACTCGCCATTTGAGCCACACAAACCTTCATCCTCTAAAAACCAGTGGTATTGGTACGTAAACGATGACGGATGAACGAGGTTATCTGGATCAAAATTAAAACGTCCATACAAGTCTGGTGAAGTAGTTTGACCTTCCATGGGAATAGACGTTGTAACACGCAGCTTATCTTTTCCATCAGGCGAAACTATATGGCACAAAAGTTGCGCCTGCCACAAGGGTTGCTTGCTTACAGCTGATTTAGAAGAGTCATCATTGGAAGACTCACGGAAAGTGGATTGGTGAATATCAGTTTGTGTAGTAGTGTGCATAAAAACTCCAAGTGTACGAGACACTGACTTTACTATTGTACGATATTTTTCTAGATCCTAAAAGAAAACATCGCGATCAAAACGGTTCGATAAACAAAACTAAATGAACAGGATAAAACGCTTTTCATGCCTTGAAAAAACAAACCATCCAAGTGCTAGAGAAATCAGCGAGCAAACAATACAGGCAAAATTAAGCTCCAAAGAAGGCATGCGACCGTAGAGCAAAATTTCGCGGATGAAATTAACGTAGTGATACATGGGATTAAAGGTTTCAAGATTTCTAAACCACAAGGGCAAAATTTCTTCTGAATAAAAAAGCGGCGTAGCGTAGGTCCACACCGTAAGGACAATGGTCCACAGATGCATAATATCTCTAAAAAATACAACTGCTGCCGAAAGCAAAAACGAAAGACCCACACAGAACGTACCAACATAAACAATAAAAAGCGGAAGTAACAGTGCAAAACCCGTAGGCGCAATGCCAACAAAAATCATAACAAACGCAACCGCAATAAGCGAAAACGAAAAATTAACAAGCGCAAATAAGACTTTTTCTATAGGGAAGACAAAACGATTAATACGAACTTTTTTGATTAGTGAGGCATTATCAATAATAGAATGCATGCCGTAGGTGGTAGAATCTGCCATCAAAGTAAAGGTAATGTTACCTAAAATAATATACAAAGGAAAACTTGGAATTGACGACGAAGAAAACCGCAGCATAGCAGTAAAAACAATTGCCATAACTACCATCATGAGCAAAGGATTCAAAACGCTCCACAACACACCTAAAAAGCTTCGACGAAACTTAAGCTTAAAATCGCGCGACACGAGCTGTTCAATAATAAACCAATCCCTACTCCAAGGATCAGACCATGTTTCTTTGCGAATTTGTTCATGCGCTGTATCTTGCAAAACTACCCTCTTTAACCAAATGCGAACATAAACTTAGATATATTTTACCAAGAGCCACTCATAAAGGTAAATTCAATCTTTGCCTAATGGTAACATACCCACACGCATATTCATCTAAAAAAGAAAAGCCGCCAAAGGCGGCAATTCTTATACTTACAAATTTAAGTATCAATACAAAAGCAGCGTTACTGCGACACAGGTGCGGACGCGTCTGTGTTCGCAGAAGCGCTCACCTCATGGTCAGTAGATACAGCTTTGTCTGATGATGTTGGTGTAGAAGCAGACAGGCTTGAATCTGAAACTTTGCCCAGATCAGCAGGTGCTTTTGTTGATGGTTCCTTTTGGTTCGGTACAGAACTGTTAGATTCCACAGAAGTATTTACAGGCGTAGCTGAAGAAGCATTAGATTCTGCGGGACTTTGTGCTTGAGCAGCATTATTCTTGTGCGCGTCTACCTTATCTTTTAAAAACGAATAGGTTGTGCCATAAATCTCAACCGTACCGTCATCATTAAAGACTGCAGCATGAACCGAAGAGTTAACCGGCAATGCCAGCCATGCTTTTTCAAATTCATCGGTTGTCACACCAAGTTTTATGCATACATCAGCCTCTACACTTTCAAGTGTTGCGTTTAAGTCCCCTTTCTTAGTGTAGTCTTCAACCGTCACATGAAACTTTTCATAAGCTGAAACATCTGACACTCTCTGCGCAGCAGTGCCGTCATTGTAGAATATCCAATAAAAAACACTGCCATACTCTTTATCTTTAACAATGCGAGATGGCTTTTTAACGCTATTATCCACAAGCCAATCTTGTGCAGAATGCCCCGCATACTCCTTTTGATAATCCTTATTGATCTCATCTTGAGGTTGACTTTCCGGGTGGTCAATAAGCCACTTTACCGTTGCAACTACATCGCGAGCAGTAATTTGCTTTGAAGTAAAGTATGCGGCATCTGCTTTTACACTTTTAATGATATCTTCAAGTGCATGTGAGTGAATATGCGGATTGCCTGCCATGTGCCACGCATAAAAACGATTGGTTTTTGCATCGTAGGCTTTCATATATTTAAGATCAGCAAAAACCTTGTCCAAATCAGAAAGGGAAACCTTATTTTCACTGGTTACATCGTTATAATCAAACAATTCATCATCTTCAACTACAACATTGTCAACATTTTTATCATACTCCCCTACAAATGCATTCGGGAATAAGGGTCGAGGATCGGTGTGTACTACATATTCGTGACCATCACGATCATATACATGCCAGTGATCCTCATGCTTTAAAATCTTTACAATATCCTTATTTTTAATTTCGTCTAAGCCACTATGCACTTCCACAAGGCCAGGAATATTAGGAACAGACGAAGAACTTGATGAATCTGACGAAGATCCATAAGAAGGTGTACTGCTGTAATCTTGTCCGCTACCTCCGTCAAATGCAGGATGCGTATATGATTCATGGTTATGCGAACCTGTATAGGTGCCTATCGTAATATTTGGATAGTAGGAGCTGGGATCGGAATACGTTATGAACTCACGACCATCACTGGTATATACATGCCAATGGTTTCCGTGCTGTAAAATTCTCACAACTTGAACTCCCATATCAGTAAGCTCACTGTTAGACACAACCGAGTGAACATCGCGCAAATCTTGGGTAGTATGGGCAAGTGTAGGATCTTTGTAGGTGATAATTTCGCGCCCATCCTTAGTAAAAACGTGCCAATGGTCACCGTGTTTAATGATTTTTACAATATCGTTTGCGTCAACATCGGGAGCATCAAGTAATACGTCAGTTGTGGTATCAGCTGCATATGTTGTAGTCTTTTCCTTAAACTCAGTTGGAGTTGTTATTTCATTCTCGAGCTCTTGTGCTAATTGTTGAGTTGTAAGGGCTTCATTACGAGGAGAAAGCATACCGTTATATGCAGCAAATGCTAAGCCAACTGTTGCTACACCAGTGAGGATGGCTCCAAGTGCCAAAGGTCCGGTTATATGAGCAAACCATGTGCCGTGTGCTCGACTAACTGTTGTAGTGGGCGCATGATTGGTAGTAGTATCAATCACTTTTTTATCTAGAGAATCCATAAATCTACCTTTCTTTTATATACAAGGGTTTAAAGGAAATATTGAAATACCTACCACTAACCGAAGGTTAATGTCGACGTAGGTGTTTAGGCATTACAAGAGATACGAGCAACACAAAGGTTGCCAAAAGAACAATAACTGAACCTGGCATCAAATTAAATTCAAATGAAATATAAAGACCTATATAGATAACAACAAGCGATATGCACATAGCAACCAATAAGGTGCATTTATATGTTTTACAAAATTGCATAGCACATATAGCAGGAATTACCAACAATGAGGACACAATTAACGAGCCAATAGTCTTTGCCGCAATAGAAATACAAAGTGCAACCAAAAGAGCAAACGAAAAGTTGAGTGAAGCCTGATGTATTCCCATAAGAGATGCACTTGTTGGATCAAAAACGCTTAGATACAAACGTTTATACATAGCTATATACACCACAGCCACCATCAATGCAGCAATAACAACCAAGTAAAGCTCAAAGTCGTCAATAGTAATAATTGATCCAAATAGATATGAACTAATTGATTTAGAATTACCAATAAAACTTGTAAAAATACCAGCTAAACCGATTGAAGCTGCCAAGACAACAACAGTTGAGATTTCTTGATAGGCTTTCAGCCGAGAGGAAATAGCCTCGACGCTTAACGCAGCTACAACGCACGCAGCAACCGATCCTAAAAGTGGATTAAATCCAAAACAAAGACCCACAGCAACTCCAGCAAGCGATGCATGAGCAAGTGTGTCCCCCATCATAGAAAGACGCTTAAGTGTAACAGGAAGGCCAATAAGCGGTAAAATGCAAGCAAGCGCAGTTCCAACTATGCAAGCGCGTTGCATAAACTCATATGAGAACATATCAAGCACAAACATCTACCTCCTCTTTCCATAGGTGAGCTGGAATTTCGTTAAGCTGCCCCTTTTCAAGCCTTACAACACGATCCACATAAGCAGATAATTCATGAAGATGGTGCGTAATCAACACAATCGTTTTTCCTTGGTGGGATAAATGCCGCAGCAACTCATAAAGCTCTTTCGAAAACTTTTTATCAATACCACTGGTAGGTTCGTCCAACAAAATCAACTTAGCGTTTTTAAGCAGTGCAAGTAAAATTCCAACGCGTTGAAGTTGGCCACCTGAAAGTTCAGAAAGTCCTTTATTCACGTGATCTTCAAGTTGAACCATTTTAAGCAGATCAACCACATCTGTTGTAACATGCAAAAAAGAACGATGAATGTTGACGAGTTCTTTAATAGTGGTAGGAAAATTACGATATCCAAGTACAGAATTTTGGGAAACATAGGCAATATCTTGGTGATGATTGCACTGAATGATAGGATCACCAAAAAGTGATATATCACCTTTTGAAGGATGTAAATTCCCCAAAATAAGGTTCATGAGGGTAGACTTTCCTGCACCATTATCTCCAATAAGTGCAACAAACTCCTGCGAAAAGATATCAAGTGATGCATGTGAGATAACTGGGGTATCTGCATATGCAAAACTAATATTGTCTAAGCTACAAACACTATTCACTGAAGGACTCCATCAACGCATCAAGATTCTTTTCCATAAGTGCTAAATAGCCCATATTGACTTCATCATCGGTAAGACTTTCCATGGTGTATAAAGAGGAAGTTTTTGCTCCTGTAGTACGTGCAAGCGTTTCTGCAACTTTAGGCGTTGCACTACCCTCAAAAAAGATGGTAGTAATGTTGTGTTTCTTTACAAAATCTGAGATTGTTGCAAGCTGTGCAGCTGTAGGCTCGTCCTCAGGAGAAATACCTGTTACCGCAACTTGTTTTAAGTCATAATCACGAGCTAAGTAATTAAACGCGGCGTGAGAAGCAACAAAATAACGTTTATCAGGGGCAACGCTAGAAAGCGTATCACTAAATTTCTTATCTAGTTGCTTAAATTCAGCAAGTGACTTTGCATAGTTGTCTTTGTAATACTGCGCATTGTCAGGATCCATGGTGGCTAATTTTTGATAAATCGTATCAAGCTCTTCCATAGCATTCTTAATGCTTAACCACGTATGAGGATTAACATTACCATGCTCGGATTCTTGAGTATCCTTGGTAGTATCTTTAACTACCTCATATTCATTAGAAGACCCAGCGTCTTGTAGGCTATCACCCACAGGCTTTGACGTATGTTCAAGAAGTTCTAGCCCTTGGCTTAAATCAAGAAATTTAGAATCATCACCAACAGTTTTCTTTAAATCAGGAATGAAAGCCTCCATACCTGCTCCGTTATAAACAAACAAATCTGCTTTGCTCATAGCGGCCATATCTTTTGCTTTAAGTTCAAAATCATGAGGTTCCTGATTACCTTTTATGATCATCTTGACATTCATTTTGTCACCAACAATGCGTTTAGTAAGATCATAAACCGGAAAAAATGTTGTATAGATTGTTTTCTTAGAAGCATCATCTGTAGAACTTTCTACAGATGATGTATCTGCTTGTTTATCTTGTTTTCCCTTACACGCAACCAACGGTAGGCTTAAGCAGCAAGCCATAAGAACTGCACCCACGCCCCATAGAATTCTTTTATTCAACGTTCCTCCCCAACTGGACACCAATTGCCATATCCACATAAAATAATACAAAATTACGTCTAAGCGAATATGAAATCTATTTTCATTTCATAGGTACTATATCAGTATTCACAAGGAGTTATTACATAAATTTAGAGAAAGCTCTAATGTTTACGATTTATTCATATTTGGAAATGGATTTCATTTTCTAGGGTGTCCATACCGAGTGAGTAGGTCTTTTTTGGCATTTAGCTATGTTCAGGCAAAAATGGACTAGAGACAAACATATTTAAAAAGAGCCATACCACTAACGGTACAGCTCTTTAGATTAACTCTTGTACATTTGGAGAAGCCAAGATTCATAACTTGTAAAGTATTCTCCGTGAAAAGAAGCTAAGCTTGAGTGCTTTTAACCCATTGGGTGAGTTCACGCTCATATTCATCAACTGTCATGGACTTTGAATCATTTGTTTTCCCTAAAAACGTTTGACTAAAGCATGGCTGCCTATATTCATTATTTGCATAGGTTGCTATGGCAAAACCGGTGCACTCATACGTTTCATTAATGATATTAAGATAGTGACCAGCAGCTGCTTTGTTCTTAACTGGATCTGCATCATACAAAGCCTTTTCTTGCTCGTACCAACCAAAAAATGGTTTCTCAGGATACCATGCTAAATTCTCGCCACAGTTAAACTGCAGAGCATGAGCTATATGCGAACTTGACCAGTTAGCATCCGACATAGCCATTGCCACTAACTCATACGTAACACGTAAGGGTTTAAGACCGTGGCGAGCACGAAGCGCATTACATACTTTCATCTCGGGTATTGACGCAAGCATATTCTTTACGGCTGTGGCGTCGTTTGGATTTCCTTTGTGTGTGTAGCTTGCATAATTAGCCTTGTTTAATATCTCTAATGCACGAGTTGCACCTTTTGCCTTAAAAAACGCAAAAGCACCGTCGTCATAAGCTTGAGTATGCTGAATTGGAATATCTTTAACCGATACTAAGCCTTCTTGCGGATCAAGAGAGTAGATCTTACCTTTATACGTAAGTTCTCCAGTTACCATCCTATAGTCATCATTGAAGAAGAATAATTTACCATTTGAGGTATAGAACCAACCCTTAACAAGGCAACCGTGAGCCTCAGTGTGGAGCCATTTGCCTTGGCTATCTTTTACCCACTCGTTATAGAGTAATCCATCGTTTTTATCTAACCAGAAGGTATAACCTTTATCGGTTAAGATACCTGTTTTCATGGTATGGTCTTGGTTAAAGTAGAACCAGTATCCGCTTTTGGTCTTAAACCAGCCTGTTGCTAAGACTCCGTTATCATCAGTGTGTAACCAGTTT
>NZ_CFRCNA010000007.1:0-64365 GCF_986145555.1 Fannyhessea sp. | reverse complement strand
CAAGGGGTGCACAGGGATCACCCCCGCGTGTGCGGGAAAAACAGAGCCTATAGCCTTGAGCAAGGGGAAAAAGCGGGATCACCCCCGCGTGTGCGGGAAAAACCTATCGCGGGCGCGGGCATTACACAGGTGCAAGGGATCACCCCCGCGTGTGCGGGAAAAACTCATATAAGTCCATATCATCAGGAAAGAACACTAGGATCACCCCCGCGTGTGCGGGAAAAACTCTTAAAAATCCCTGTTCAAAGCTGCTTTAACTAGAGAATGTCAAGAATTTTATTCACTTTTAATGCAAGCTTCGCTATCAGTTTAGCATCTCCAAGCGCCCGGTGCGGGACAGAAGCTGATATTCCATACACTTTAAGAACATTATCAAGCGTGTAACTCTCTAAGAACATCTTTTCTTTCTTAATAAATCTCATTACATCAATTTCTCTGTTATCAAGAAGCTCTTCGTTCATAGAGCGTAGCTCATTATTTATAAATCGCATATCAAACGCAATGTTATAACCTAGAACAGGCAAATGTCCTATAAACTGTTTCAACCCATTAAGAGCCAAGTTAGGATTTACTCCCCGATTGGCGAGCTCTATATCGGTAAGCCCAGTTAGTTGGGTTATAGCTGGGGAAAGATTCAATGAATCTCGTTTAATTAAACACTGATAGTCATCTACCTGCTTGTCGCAAATTCTAATTGCGCCTATTTCTATGATTTTGTCGTCTATTTCGTTTAGCCCACTAGTTTCAATGTCTAAAATAACAAATTTCTTATCAGATAAAATCTCAAAGTCACTTGCAGTATAAACATTTTCATCCTTTACTGTAGGATCTAAAGAGCAGTCATCATCTTTTTTGAGCTTTTTATTACTGTACATCCGTGCCTTATGAAAATGATATGCTTTGCTAAAACCATGTTCTTGGATATCATCACACTTATTACAATTTGGGGTAAATATAAGCGGGATTCCGTCTAGATATACCACTTTTCTAGCAGAATTAATGGTACAGAAGTCATAACCAATCTCATTTTGGGCAACAAAAGATAATGTAGCAGATCCTGAACCTACACAGCTAGAAACCCTACTCCAAAGCTTCTCACGAATACGACTATTAAGATTTCCTACATACACTCCTGTATCAATCTCTTGCATCCATTTAGTTAGATCTCCTCGCAATGATCTGGGGCATTTGCTGAGGGTAATTATGGTAAGCGGCATGTCAATCTGTCTCACTATAATTAATTCCTGCAGAAACAGCACCCAATTTATCATCCCATAATTGTAAAACATCTGCTTCAACCTGCTGTTCTTCAGGCACAGCCAATATATATTGAATATCCTTAACAATCTGTGGGAGCAATTTTGTCGAAGTAAAGCTATCTCTCATGCGTAAACGCATCTGCGATCCAATATCAATACTGCTATCCCGCTCTTTTTCTTCGGCAAGACAAAATGCGAGTGGAATAGTAGTTTCAGCTTTGTAAAGATCGGCAATATCATAAACAAACGAAAGATCGTGCCCCACATGTACAAATCCCAAGCCAGATGCTAAACCAAGTGCATAAACTACGCTCTGCACCAAACCGTAAAGACAGACATTACCAGCAGAAAGTGCTTGATTAACAGCAGAAGCATCTTCAAAAATCTCGTAATTATAATCTCTACCGTTCCACGGAACATGATATTTACGTGACATTCTTCGATATATGGTTCGCACGCGCGCTCCTTCACGTCCCCGTAGTTGTTGCATCGTGTAAGCTGAACAATCATCAGATGGAAATCTCATCTGATACATTCTTCTTGCTACTTCTAGTCGTGACCTAGTGTTTGATACAAGGCTTGCTTGCAACATGAGAAGCTTTGATGTCCGCGCTAACGGTCTACCGTGAGCATAGGTTCTTACACCAGATTCGCCTACCCATATTACGCAAACGCCCACACTTCCCAACAACTCCATAGCACGATGAGTTATTGATGTTCCAGGGCCTAGTAGTAAAACACTCATTAATGCTGCAGGAATTCGAAATGTTCCCTCTTCTTTATAGGCAGTAATGGCACTGTCAATTCGATTAATCTTGGCGTATTCAATGTAGATAAAGCTTATTCGATCAGAAGCGTGAGGGAGCTCTTGTAACTTAACTTTCTCTGCACCAACGTTTGCTTTCATTGCAATTAGTCCTAACAGTTCCATGGCCTTCTCACGAAAACCAACTATTGGGGGATAACCGTCATCATTCCAAAGCCATATGCCTTTTTCTTCCCAATGCCATTAATGAGAGCATTTCTAAAAAGTTCCACATCTTCTATGATTAGAAATCCCTGATAAACTGCCTTAACTAAACGAATAGGCTTCTGAGATTTTCTAAAATAAGAGAAACCTCTCTCTACAATGTCAAATTCTCCTGCCTCTAAGCTAAACCCATACTTTTGTGCGCGCGATGCAAGAAACTCTATTTGTTGTGCATGTGTGACATGCGGAACTACACGTCCTCTTGGCCTTTTTCCATCTTGAACCCGTTCACTCGGAAGAGAGATTACTGGATTAAGAGCTACGCGGAATTGCAGCCTGTCTCCTTTTTTAAGTGATGTAAGTAGTGAGTCGTAGTTCTTTGTCGCTGCAGTATGAACAACTCCATATTTTTCCAGTTTCGTTAAGTCTGGTTTTGAATTGCTGAGTACCAATAAGTATTGCTTGCCTCGAAGCGTATCAACACGCCACAGTTTACGACTACGAGTATGTGTTAGCCATTCTTCAGGAAAACTTTCCTCAACCCATGCATGAAAAGTTTCTACATGTGCAAGGTCTCGCATGGTTTTGAGATTGTTACAGTTAATCTCAACTCTACTGAGATACATCATTGTTCACCTCTAACATACTGAATGCATCATGCTCCATGCTTACGTAGTCTTTATCGAATGCTGACTCATTAACAGAAGCTGATTTTTTATCGTGTGTTTTATCACACATGGGGCATATTGCCTTGAGGGGAAGGTCAAAGCGAGCTTCGTATCGGTAGCCAAATCTTCTATTTTTATTAGAAAAGGAAAACGCGATATCATGTCTTAGTTTTCGGACAGAAGGGCGCTCTATACTGCTTTGATAGGGAGCAAGAAGATCGACATCCGCATATATGGGAATAAACAAATCGTCACTTGTACTATTCAGGGACTGGATTTTCTTTTGTTGCCATTTTTGAGCCATCCATGGATATGCTCTTAGTAGGGCAAACGGATCTTCTTCTTGCATGCCAATTATAAAATCGTACGAAAGAGGAAAAGACCTACGTCCCAAACAAAGTTGGAAGTATGGTGCAGCAAGAGCCTGCTCAATTTTTTCAAGCAAAAAACTATCCTCTGAACCAAGAGCAACTAAAAACACAGCGTCTTCAAGGCAATAACGGTTAGTAACATAATTGCGGTCGAACTCCCCAGTAGGCTTGCATTTTGATGCAATGTGATAGTCCTTAAGCAGGTTTCCTTGCTGGTCAATTCGAACTGCAAAAGCAAGCTCGTTAAGTTGCTTAAGGTCAGCATCATGGGGCTCATTTCTTTTATAGCCAAAAGCGGCAGCTATCATTCCGATGACCGCACTCTTAGACGGGTAATAATCGGTATGACGTGTTTCAAAATGAGAACTTGTCCCCCAGGATTGTAGAGGTCCCGCAAATTTTAGCAATAAGCTTTTCATAAGAATCCTCACCAAATAATGTCCAAATGTGTTGCTATAGGATTTCAGTTATTTTGGTTGCCAGATCATCTAGTAAGGCTTGCATTGATGGTTTTTCTTCTCCTAATTCCTGCATATGTTCAGAGGTCGCAAGGCTAACGTAAAAGGAGACAAGTGGTTTGTGAACAATTTTTTCAGTTTTTGCCATCTCTTGCGCAAGCTTAGTAGTAGATTGGCTTGCATATCCATCCGTTGATTTTACAGGCTCTTCAAATGCGCTTACAAGATTTACAGGGCGATCATCGCGTAACGTTATCAAAAGTAGGTGTGGCAACGTTTGATTTGCAAAGGTATTAGCTTTTCCTGTAGGCATAGACTCTACAAACCCTTTAACAAAAAGCTTTACAGAAGCTGCAAGGGCATCCTTATCATTATCTAGCTGTGACAAAAACTCATGCAAAGCAATACTTGCATAGCGGTATAGTTCAGATGAATTGTACTCTACTGTACCAAGCATACCTGCGCCTGCGTTGTCCTTAGGCGACAAGTCGTCAATTGCTGTAAAGTAGTCAAATTCATGCTGTATAGCGTGTGTAGAAATTGCATGAGCTACCTGTGCAGAGGCGTCTTCATTAAGTGATGGATCATCAGCTAACATACGTCCAAAAAGCGCTATATCTATAGGAAGATTCTTATGCAGTATCGCCTGCAATGGTTTTTTATCGTCAACGCCATCTATCACAGCTTGGGCAAGAGCGTTCGCTTGTGTTTCTCCTATAAAGAAAAGAGCTTTGGCTTTTCTATCTTTTGTTGTTTTAACGCCCGCGTTATTAAGCGCTTTTTCTCCGAGCTTCAATGCGTTTTCATCTGAGATTGATGGATCGAGCGCAACAATCTTCTTAGCTATATAGTCAACAAGATAGAGCGTACGCACTCCTACATTTTCTTCGGCACTGTGTTCTTTAAAATATGTACGCATTGCCCTCTTCCAGCACTGAGAGCTCACGCGTGCACGTGTAGAACCTCCATATTGTGCCGTCTTTGGACTGCCAGTATCATCACGATTAATATTGCATGGGGGAAGCGTTTGCAGTGCGTGAATATCTATATACAGACGATTGTTCATAATGATTTCCTTTCTTTATTACTTACGTAAAAGTAGTGTTTATAAGTGACGATTAATTAAATCGATAGTATTCCTGTGCCCATGAAAGACGTATCTTCTCTGGAATAAAGTTAAACAAATACAAATCACGTGCCAAACGTGGATAGTTAATATGTTGGTGGCTATCCTTTGTTTTGCTTTTAAGGATTCCAGTCAATTGCCTTAGGTTATAGTAAAAATGATCAATATTATCTGAAGTAATTAAATTAGAAAAACGCCTATCTATTGCGTTGCGTTGCTTTTCATCTAAACGCAATATTCTCAAGCAAGAACCCATATTATATGAAAAAGATTGTGCCAAAGCGTTTTCGTCGGTGACAGTGTTGTCAGTACTTATATCTTCTGCTGACATGTTTCCCTGTTCATACAGGGCATATATTTGCAGGGTATAAATCACCGCCTGCATTTTTAGATTTTTCCCCTCATGCTCGCTTAAAAAGTCATCGGGGACACTCGTTAGTATTAACGGCCAGATGTCTACCGACTGGCTAAGTGGCTTTCCAATAGAATGTCGCAATTTTGCAAGAATTGCCCTGCGTGATGCTGCATCGACATTGCTAAGATACTGCCTAACAATCTTTTGTACAGCATTTGACACTTCAGAATAGCCTGTAGTTGCCTCGTTCATAAGCACTCCTTTCTGCATAACACATTACTGTTCTGACAGTTTGTTAAGTCGATATATAAAAGCGTTGTAAGCAGTAATAATATTTTTTGTTGTAGCGGCTCCGCTTGTTTTTTCTGTTATGGTAATACCGTCTAAATCTCTTGTATTGGCGCTGGCAACCATTTGACTTGCTTCTTTTGCTAGTAATTGCTTAACGGTTGCTCTCCACCTATCGCAGCATTCGTTTTTTGAATCGCTTGGGTTAATCCCTGCGAGCCAATCTCTAAATGAGTGATCGAGCAAAAAATAGACATGGTTGATTGTTCTATTTATAAATGTAGCGGCATTATCATCGCTCCGATTTTGTATGTCACATATGTCTTTAAGGAAGCCTCTATACGTTGAGCTAACAGCAGTTTTTGTGTGGTTTACCTCATTATTAACACGATAAACCCATCCATCATTGCCTATATCTGTTATCAATTCTTCATGAACGTATAAATTATCATATACCTCGTCAGTAGGAACCCACGATGTTGCATTGCCATCATCCTTTACACTAATAGCCTCTAGTACAATGCGTGAATTTTCTATATACGAACTAATACAGTCTAGCCAGCTTATAGCCTCTGGTCTGTGATATTTTTCTTTATCATCAAGAGAATATGCTAAGGTAAGCAAGCTATAGGAGCGCCACATTGCTTCTTCAGTGCGGTGCTTTCTGGGAGTAAATGTATCTTTGTTATCTCCAGTTTTATTATAATGCCAAAAGGTCATTGGCTCTATAAATGCATTTTTGTGATCGAGGTCAGGAAGCTTAACCATAAAAGGAGTAAACGGTTCGTTTTCATCCTCTCTTGAAGGGATATATACTGCACGACTCCATCGCGTATATAGCTGCGCTATATTATCAACGCGACTACTTGAAAATGCATGCTGTATGTTTTCGGCACCTGAATATTCCCAACATGGTTTTTGATCACTTGCTGCTAACTGAAATGGATTTGCAGCTACCCAGTTTAGCATAAGTGTTTCAAACAGATTGGATCCCGCAAGTGTAATACCACCCAAGTCAAAAAGCCAACCCTTAGAGGCTTTATATTTTTGTGTACCAAAAATAGTTTTGTCAGAAAGCCCCACATAGCCTTGCAGCGTAACAAGCCATCGTGTAAGCTCAGCGCAGGTTAAGCGATTTTTATCTTTCTCGTTTCCACTTTTTGGAGAAAACAATGCAATCTTATTATTACTTTCTGAGATTAAACGATTAATATTTTTCCCCGAAATTTCGCTAGGTTTCTTTCCGCCGAGCTTATCACTACTAATATCTTCTGCTAGTACCTGCATAAACGGGTACTCGTCATCAAAAAGATAAAACCTGTTATGCCAACTGTTCAGATAATCACATACTATATTTGGAAAACGGCGAGCTTGCCATACTTCTTTCCATATTTCGATGCTCTCTTCATCAAAATCTTCTGCTTCATCTTCATCTGGATCGAAGGTGCGTGCATAGCCTTTAGTGTCGTAGCGCGCAAATACTGTGTGGAGGACTGCAAGTAGTAAGCGCAAAATGGAAAAATCTTGCGCCTTCATATCGCCTGCAAATGCTTTATATTCATGCGCGGATTGAAAGACATCCATCAGTGAGACCAGTTTTGTATGTCCCAAATCGTCTACAATTACCGAAATCCACGGCTCTTCTAAAAGATTGAACTCATGCATCGTGAGGCTCCTTTTGGCAGAGAATACCTAGTTCTTGATTATATTTTAATGTATAGCCACAAAAAGTACAGGAAGCGTTGTCATCAAAAATGAGAGCTAACGAGTCGTGCAACCATGGCTGATTCTTCCATTCAGCCAGGTGAGTTTGCCGATAGGCTTCTAGCTCTCGAATGCAATGTTCTGTAGCTTTTGCTGTTCTCGTAAACTGAGCTGGTAGGCTAATGGTTTCACGAGCTATCTTCATGGCAATGTAAGGTATGTCGATTTGTTCTTTAATATCATTACCATCAGAAAATGTACCGTAACCAGAGCCAATTTTTTTCAGGGCTATTATTTCAATCGACTCTCTAGAATTACGAACTTGTGCAATCCCTGCTTCTTCTGAGTTTTCGGTAACGCTATTAGACAGTAGTCCCATAATGGTTTTTTTACCAATGCCCATATGAGGTTTATCAATGCGATAATTACAAGCGTTAAGCTTATTGGCATTACTTTCGTTCATATACTGGTCTTTTGCTTGTACATATAAATCTTTGAGATCATCAGGTAGCGCAATATCTGAATCTCCATATACTTCTTGCACCAGATGACAGATATCATCTGGTATGTGTATTACTTGAGGTAAGAAATGCTGTGTTCTCATGAGAAGATAAGCGCCATACACTGCGATTGCGCCCTTATCAAACCTAAACTCCTCTGATGTGGCAAGTATATACAGGTGTGGAGTTGTTACACGTGCAGGCCTTTCTATCACATGTCTATGCAGTCTACCTGCCCGTTGTAAAATTAAGTCCATGGGCGCTAAATCGGTAATCAATACATCAAAATCGATATCTAGTGACTGTTCTAGAACCTGAGTTCCTATAATAATGGCTTTATATGGCCGCGTTGCGCCTTTTCCAATTGCTTCGCTAATCCTTTTTTCTTTTCTTATGCGGTCGGTGGCAATAAACTGGGAGTGAATAAGCATAAGCTCATCATGACCAAACTCTTCTTGACATGCATTATAGATTTCTTGAGCGCGTCGCACTGTATTAACGATGATTCCCGCAACTCCGCCACTTTGCAATAGCTCTTTCAATGTAGCTAGTAAGATGGTATGTTTTGAATCGTCAATAAGTTTGTGCACTTCAATTTGTAAGGAATGCAGTCCGTTGCGCTCGCATATGGCTCTCTGTTTAATATGCGCTCCATCATTATAAGTAAGCAGCGGATATGTTTCAGAATGGGAATCGTATTCAGTTTTATCGCACTGAGTTTTCCACTTTAGACCAAGCCCCTTTACATAGGCTCGTAATAGTGTGTCTCTTCGTTCATAAGGTAATGTTGCGGAAAGCAAGAGCACTGGAACACCATACGCTGCCATCCACATGATTGCCTCTTCAAGATACTTATTCATGTATGTATCGTATGCATGCACTTCATCAATAATTACCACTTTTTTACTAAGCCCCAAGTGCCTGAGCATGAGGTGTTTCTGTTTAAGTCCAGCCAATAAAAACTGATCAACAGTTCCCACAACAAAGTCATCTAGTAAGGCTGTCTTTCTTCCAGAAAACCAGTCATTTAGAATTACTGCAGAATTCACATCACCGTTATTCAGACTATTACAAGTTTTAGCAATGTGTGCAAAGTTTTCATTAAGCGCTGCTTTTCCATGCACTAATCTAAGTCCAAGTGCGCTATTGAAATCACCAATAACACCTTTAAGCCATTGGTGTACGCGGGAAAACATGCCATTTGAAGTTGCTTGTGTGGGAAGCCCAAAAAATAATCCGCTTTTTCCTGTTTGCTGAGCTAATTGTTCAGCAGCAATGAGCGCCGCTTCTGTTTTTCCAGATCCCATTGGCGCTTCAAGAATAACTATTCCAGGGCTGTTGCAGGTACGAATAACTTCATATATTGTTTGCTGAATACCATTAGGGGTAAACCCAAAACGCTTATTATATTGCTGGTTTGCATTGGCAGCGCATAATGATGGTTCCCACAAGTCTTTTGTTCCATGGTCAATCCATGCGCTCCAGCCTCTTTCGAGGCGCTCTTTCTGATTAGTAATACCGCTTTCTTCAATTGATATAAGAGGAAAAAAGTGCTCATTGCTTGCAATCCAGTCTGCCATAATAATGAGGCCACAGAGAACCATTTGAGCTGGCTCACTTATTTCTGGAAGATCCGCAACACATTGAAAATCATTTTTATCGAGTGCCCATGCAAGAATCTGTTCTTGTGTATTTTTCCATAACTGAGCAACCTCACTTATACCTTCTGTTTGATAAAAGTGATCGGGATAGGCGGCAAGATCATCTAAGTATACTCGAGAACTATCCAGAGGTTTCCCATGGTGTGCGCCTACAATAGCACATATTCCGTGAGGTACTCCGTACTTTTCAAGTATTGCTTGTCCTGTAATGGTGTGATGGCTTGTGCTCCAATCTTTGGTAGAGCTTATAAAATTGTCAGCTCCTTTAAAACCGGCAGTAATGAGCTTATTTTTGAGTTCTATATCTAGTTCTTTTGAACCAGCAATTGCTTCTCTAAACTGAAAGACTGGTGTAGCCTTACCAATATCATGAACAGACGCTACAAATTGAGCCAAATTTTTTACACATGCGGGATTCGATATCGAAGCGGTGAGCGTAGCTCGCTGACTCGAACTGAGCCAATGCTCCCAAAGCAATCCAATTACATTGGCGGTGTCTACCAAATGCTGTGCTAGTGGAAGCCAGAGCATAGCACCATCATATTCTGCTTTTTTGCCCCAAAGAGCTGCGTTAATCTCAGTCATAACGGTCCTTCCAAAGCCGCTATACGTTATATAAGATGTTACGTTCTCTAGTATACATGGGTGCCTGGACAAAATATGTGTTTGTTGGATTGACAAGCAAGGCGAGAGTAAAATTGATGGCGTGACGTGTTCCCGTGTGGAATCGCTTATGCGCATGATGATATTTCAAGCTCATAATGATCGAGCTAAAAGGATATAAGTGTGTTTCTTACTAACAGTATCTAGAATAAACAGGTGCTTTAATTTTCAAGATTCATTACAAGATAATATTTATCTGCACGATACTGTTTAATCATATATTCTCTCGGAATATTATTTTGATCATATGTTACACGATAGATCGTTAATATTGGAGACCCAGGTTCAATTTGCAATTGTTTCGCTACATTAGCGCTTGCAACTTCAGCACAAATGTGTTGTGTAGCGCGCACCCAACGTTTATGCATAATGTCAAAATAATACGACCTTAAGGATTCTTTTGAAAAATCTCTTTTGTGTATATCAGGCAAATAAGAATGTACAACATATACCGTCTCTAAATAAAAGGACGTATTGCCTCCATAACGTACTCTTTTTAATTCAAATAATTCTATATCAGTCGCAACACATAAAATTTTTGCTAATTTATCGTCAGCTTTAATATCATGAGCAGATATTACTTTTTTAAAGGGTTTACCATCATCAGTAACAGTACGTTTTAAATAGCTAGCAACCTTATTAAGCGCCGAAGAAGGTTGATTTGAAATAACGACAGAGCCAACCCCACGCCGACGTTCAACTAATCCATTTGTAACTAATAATTCCATAGATTTTCGAACTGTAGCACGGCTAATTCCATAGTAATCAACCAATGTTGGCTCTGATGGCAATAAATCACCAACTTTATATACACCCTCAACAATATTTTGAAATAGAATATTATAAAGTTGGTAATATAGTTGTTCGTGGCTAGTATTGTCCAGTACTGTTCCAAATAAGGAATCCATCATAACCACTCCTATTGACAACAAGCGTTCAGAAAGCCAAATAACCTAAGGTGCTAGAAACATACATTTTTGTATGTTAGCATAACTGAATGCATATAGCCCACAAAAGCGCAGACAATCGCACTAAACTCACTATAATTATTGTATGTAAAGCCAACAATGAAACAAAGAAGGGAACTAATAACATTTATATTATTTGAACCAACTTCTTTGATTTTTATTTTGCTGTGAAATAAAATTATTGAGAGCAATAATCATTTCTTCATAATTAATTTTTTCGACATATGTAGCATCAACCTCTAACAATGTACCCAAACAAAAGACATCGTACCCTTTTGAACGACAACGGTATCTAAGCAAATCGTAACTAACAAGAACATCGGCATTCAATCTATTTTCAAGATAATCGCCTTTATGATAATGATTCATTAAATGACCTAAATGCCGTTTTTGGTCAAGATCTCTAGCAAGCGAACGCTTATAAATCTCCTTAAGATCACCAACAAAACGAACTGTTATACACTGGTATTCATATAATTTACAAAGTAACTTTAAAGTTGGCTTTTGTTTATTACTGAATGGGTAGTCCGTTATTATCAACTGCTCACTTTCCATATATCTTATAAGACGATCATAATATGTTTTCCAAACGGCTATTTCAAGCGTTGCTTTTTCCTGAGCGTTGTTGAAGCCGATTCTATCCCAATATTCCTCTTTTATATCATCAGGTGCTATAACCGCTGCATTTTCATATATTTTTTGTAATTTCTTGCACAGCGTAGATTTTCCTGTTGCTGGATAACCAGCAAGTAATATCAATGTTCTAGACATACTGCCTACTTACCACGTAGCATATCTTTTGAAAGCTGCATTAAGGCTTGCTGCTTATCAAAATAGTGACGCATCTCTTCATCATTACCTGATGCAATGGCTAAATTCCTTTTTTTGTTGTATAAAATTGTAAGCCTTTTATATGATACCCCCATTTTATTGGTCATTTTCATGGTTGTCTCATAGATACTTATTGCTTCATCTAACTTGTCTAATTTCTCAAATAAATCAGCTTTTTTATTCAATAACATGACTGTTTTATTTATTGAGCCCTCATCATGTTTTTCTTCCAAACAACGTAATTCAGCATTGATAGACAAAATTTCTTGATCAATATCTTGGCAATGATTTTGAACATTTTCATTACTTTGTGTACTGTTTACCTGTGAAGCTCTTTTATGATCATCTACATCTTTTTTTATTTTTAAAAAACCAAACATTATTATCACCGACAAATCATTTAAATTTAAAATGAACTTGTAACAAGGGAGGAGCAAAGTATTACTCCTCCCCAGAAAGAAAGGGCAAATTGATACCTAGTCATATTTATGTGGGGATAAATATGGCAACATTAACAAAAAGTTTAGGCACCAAACATTGCAAGAAGACCCTTAACTGCATATAGGAAAAATCCAGTAAAGACGGTATCGACATCTGTACAAGTAAGATTTACGAATCCTATTTGAGCCAACATTGGTGTAAGCAACGCTGGAATAATCATTATGAAAATACCATGTACTATACAACCGATAATAAGACCGCGACGACCACCCATAGCATTGCCAAAAATACCTGCAGTACCACCCGCAAAGAAGTTAGACATAACGCCAGGAATTACAAGATAACCCGTAAGCGGGGAAAGAGCCATACCAATAAGTGAACCAATCGTAGTAAAAACAAAACCTAGAATGACAGAATTTGGTGCATATGGGAATAGAACAGGACAATCAAGAGCAGGCTTTGAATCCGGAACAAGCTTCATAGAAATACCCTGGAATGCCGGTACGATGTTATCCAATAATTGGCGAACACCCATCATCAAAACATAAAGCCCAATTACAAAAGTTGCACATTGAAGAAATGATTGAACTAAATAATTTACATTGATACCCAAGCCAAGTGCTTTACACGCAGCATTGCAAGCTTCAGGACCAGCAACAATTGATGTAATAAGAAAGAAAGGTAACATTACGGTAAATACAGCAAGATACGTATCGTTCAGGAAGTCTAAACTCTCTGGCAGTTTAATATCTTCAGCAGATTTGGAGTCATCACCTACCAATTTAGCAACACCTGCAGTCACCATATAACCAATGGTACAAAAATGGCCAAGAGCAATGTCATCACTGCCAGTTATTTTACGCATAACAGGTTGTGCAATAGCTGGCATAAACGTTGCAAAGCAGCCTCCTACAACAGATGCAAGAACAATTAATGGAACTCCACGAAGATTTAAAAACCATGAAAATACAACGGCAAGGGTTGATTCCCATAAAAGTGCTTGTCCTGTAAGGAAAATATATTTAAATTTAGTGACACGTGCAAGTATAATATTAACGATAAAAATACCAGCAAGAGTAATAGCAATTTCTGAACCGAGACCTAAATCAGTCATTGCCTGACCGTTAATACCTTCTATTGAAGCTACAACAGCACCACCAGCAGAACCAAGGTCAAATGCCGCATTAAATACTGCACCAAAATATTTAAGCGACCCTTGTAGGATAGAAGAACCAGCACCAAGTATCATAAAACCAAACATAGTCTTCATGGTTCCTGCAAGAACATCACTTAAGGGTTTTTTCTGTAGTGCAAGTCCTAAACAAGCAATCAATGCAATAATAATGGCAGCTTGTGTAAGGATATTATTAATTATCCACTCAAGAATAAACATAACACAACCCTCTTTCCTTCTTTGATATATCTACAGAGTTAACCTACTCTAAAACACCCATTTCGACTAATATGGGTCTTAATTTATCAGTAATTTCTTGCTTATCTACCAGCTTGTTAAGATATACAATAGGCACAGTTAAGTTTTTCTTTTCCATTAGTTTCTTAAAATTTGCACCCGATACAATAATATCTGCATCTGCCGCCATAGAAGAAATTGCTGTTGTATCTGTATGTGTCACTTTGGCTTGAACACCAATTGCCTTTAGTGCAGAATCAATAGCCATTTGACACACTAAACTACTTCCAAGCCCATTACCACATACTGCGATAATCTTAATCATGTCCACCTCCTAACCCAAGTTAAACTTCCATCAAATGTTTATAGATATCGTCAACGTTTTCTAGCTCTAATAACTTATCTACATTCGATTCATCCATACAAAACGTTGCAAGCAATTTTATTGCTTCAATATGTGAATCAGCATTTTCTGCAGCCAGGGCAAATAAAATTCGTACCGGACTGGTTGAATCAAGGAAAAAAACTGGCTTCTTAAGAACCGTAATTGCAAGCTGCTGTTTTATTGCACCTTTTTCGGGTCTACCATGAATCAGTGCGATTTTATCTGTTAAAACAAAATAAGGCCCCAGTTCGTATACGTCCTTAATGATATTTTCCGCATAACATTCATCAACAAATCCTCCTTTCTCTAATGGTTTAAGTGAAATACGCACTGCTTCTTGCCAGTTTGCTACCTTATTTATAAGTTGAACGTTTTTCTTTTGAAGCAACTGATCTAATGTCGCAACATTATCCTTGTTAGATTTACACATATCCACACTCTCATCGTTTTCTAATCAATACGCTTTAAAAATATATCTGCCATTAATTTCTGTGCAGCTAAAAGATCCGGTATCGATACTTGACTTCCAATTTTCCCCACTGACAATGCTGCTGCTGCAGTTGCAAGCCGCAATGCATTCTCTACCTCATATCTCATTTCAATAGCATACGTAAAAGCTCCATGAAATATGTCTCCTGCACCAGTTGTATCTACAACTTCTACCTTAGGTACCGATATGTGAAACAACGTGTCCTTAATAAGTGTTAAAAGCCCATTAGCGCCTAATGTTACAGCTACAAAAGCACTCGAATTAATTTGCTGAAGTTTCTGCATACTCTCATATAAACAAGCGCTGCTAAGAGAAAAGTCATAACCTAGATATTGACTTGCAAAATGCTGTGAAGAAATGAGATACGTTGATAATTGAGCAGATTCTAAGGTTTCAGCACGAAGCGTACCCGCATCGCATATAAATGGTATTGTGCCATATGCCTTCTTATATTTTTTTGCAGCAGCGATATCATGTCCATCCGTAAGTAATGTGGTAGGAACTATATCATTGCTCTTTTGAGTGCTAACAGCATCCTCTGCAAAATAAGGTACTGTTATCTCAACATCAGATTGTTTTGTCGGAAAATTAAATATGGTTCGACATCCTGTTAATCCATGAGAAACGATAAAACTAAACGGTGTCGTAGCAAGAGGATCCTTAATCATATACTGTTCATTAACATTAAACACTTTAAGTGATTTACGAATCTCTTCGGCATACATATCATGTCCAAGTCTAGCAACTAGATAAGACGATGCTCCCCATTTTCCCACTACACAAGCAGCGTTCAGCGCCGGTCCTCCACAACAAGCAGTATATTCTTCAAATCTATACTTTGAATCAGTTACAATTTCTTGTGTAGAAATAGATCCAGTTATGTCATAGCATGCTTGACCTATACAAAATATACTCAACTACAACACCCCCTCAATTAATCTATTCATCAACAAAGCTATTATGCTTAAAGATTTTTAAATAGCTCGATCTTACCTTGTACAATTTTTTGTATTGCTTCAAGTGCGGGAATAACATTATTTCGTGTTGATGTATTTTCTTTATTTGTCGAATATAAATCAGCAGAAATTTTGTTCCAATTTACAAGCAACTCAGTACCAACATTAAACTTACGAATACCACCATTAATTACCTTATGAATGTCTTCATCTGACACACCCGTTCCACCATGCACAACAAGAGGAATATTTACGGATTCATGGATTGCTTGAAGAACATCAAATCTTAATTTAGTTTTAGATTTATACTGGCCGTGGTTGGTGCCTATACCGACGGCTAGTGCATCCACATCCGTTAGTTCAACAAATTTCACCGCATCCGCAGGCTTGGTAAATTCAACTGCATCGGGATCTACTGCAATTCCGTCTTCAGTACCACCAATAGTTCCTAATTCTCCTTCAACTGATGCTCCAGCTGTATGCGCATATTCAACAACATGTTGTGTGGCAAGGACATTTTCTTTAAAAGGTAGGTGTGAACCATCATACATAATAGATGAATAACCAGCATCAATAGCTTCTTTAATATTGTCCCAATTACGTGCATGATCAAGATGAAGCACAACATCAATACCATATTCAACAGATAAGCTTTTACAAACAGCTACAAAACTTTTCATACCTACAAATTTTGCTGTGCCCTCTGAGGTCTGAATAATTACTGGTACTCCCTCCGCGCATGCAGCCTTAACAATTGCCTGAGTCATTTCAAGATTATGGGCGTTAAAAGCTCCAATAGCCATATTCATTTGAATTGCCTTTTTAAGCACTGGCTTTAACGTTGTATACATGTTACCTCCCGTTTTCACAGTCATTCTCGCAGTTTACTTACTGTTTTGTATGGTTGTGTTATTGTCCGTACATTTAATGAAATAATAACATTCATATTTGTTGACAACTCAGAGATGGAAATATAACCGGCAAACGGTAGATTAACATGAGTAAACGGCATAGCCCATTAAAGCCTATGGCAGAAATTAAATTAGAAAAATAAATTTATTTATACGACTATTGCCATAGAAAGCTTAAGCGAGGCATAGACGTTTAATAATAAAAGAAGAATATGCTGCGAAAACTATTTCGAGTGCACTCAAAAAAGTGCCACACAATACTGTCTACGGCAAATCGTTCGATATTGGACTATCCTTACAGTCTTGAACAGTCTTGACAGTCTTGAACAGTCTAGAACAATCTTAAACTTGGACAATCATAACGGTATACCAAGCACAAAAACCAAAGACAATACCATGTGGCACACAAAACTTAAACCAAACAACTTAGCTTAGTCTAAAAGACCTTCTCGAGGCTGCACGCCCATCTGTTTGCACACGCGCTTTACTTTTTCGCAATCAAGCTGATGAGCACGTTGACCATGAGTCATAAGCGCAATATGTGCAGCTTTGTTAACAGTTTCGATTAAACCAAAACAATCTTGAAAACTTTTTCCTGTCGAAAGTACACCATGATTTGTCCACGCAACAATTCGACATTTCTTTAATTTTTCAGCTGTTTGTAAACCCAAAGGTGTTGTTCCTGGAACTTCCCACTGAAATGATCCAACACCATCAGGAAATACCACTACACTTTCTGTTAACACTTGCCAAAGTGGCAAGGTGAAGCTCTTGTCATCTGGCTCTACTGTTAATGAATATGCAACAACATCTGTAGCATGGTTATGACAAACAACACGATGTTGCGGATCTACTTGCAAACGTGCATGATGAGCCAAAATATGAACATGGATTTCACTTGTAGGCTTATGCCCCAATTCAAAACCCCAAAGGATGCTGTAACCAGATTTTGTAATTCTAATAATACCAGCATCACGTTGTACATTGCGTTTTAATACTCTAAAATGAGACCCAGAAGCACTGATAAGTAAACACTTTCCTATCATGGCTGTTGGAACATTACTTACATCAAAACAGCGTAATTGTTCATCAGCTGTGTTAAAGTTTTCACGAAAACCCACAAGCGTTTCTTTAAATGTTTCAAGTTCGTCGTTATCAAGCAGGTAGCTGATATTACCTCCGTTATATTCATCCCATCCCTGCTCCCACATTGCATAAGCGATATCGCCAAAATCTCTTATGAGCTTATTTTCTTGACTGCATACCATATTTTCTCTTCCTCCATAATTCTTTTTTTCTCTCAATTTTTAAATCAAACGCTGCGAATAATGCCTTGTAACCGCATTTTTCACAAATAAGCGCTAGTACCAACGAGACTGCTCCATAAATCACATTTTGAGTAAACAGACTAAATACAAACAAACCTGCTGCCACTAAAATGAGACAGATCCACATACATTTTTGAATAAGTAAAGAAAGGCTCTCATCATTTTCCATAACAATACCCTCTCCAACACTTTTATGAGAATGATGTGCATTATTAATATGTCTATAGTCCATCATTATTATTGAGCAGATTCTTCAGCAAGTTTTTTGTTATAAGCTGCACGGTTCTTCAAAAGTAAGAAGAACAGACCCAGCCAACAAACAAACAAGACAATGGAAATAATATCGCCCTGCATTACATGAGTGATAAGATATCTAAAATCTGGACCTTCAAATGTTGACCAAGATACCATATTACCTGCATAGTCTTTAATAGCGCCGGTTTCATTTGCAAGTCGCGTAATATAAGGAGCAAAGTACGTAGCTGCATATAAGAATAATGGTGCAGAAATAATACCATGTATAATCATACGAGCAAGGTTACCACCCGTTAAAAGTAAACTACCAACAACAAAGGATAGATTAATAATTCCTGCAAAAGGAAGAACCAGATTACCAGGTAATACTACAGACGCAACAAGCAAAACAGGAATTGTGCAGATAACCGATACCCACAACTCACTACACCCTCCAAGAATAGGCCAGTCAAGACCAATGTAAACCTCACGATCACCAAAACGTGCACGCATGAATTCTGATACGGCATCAGAAATAGGTGATAACGCAGCACTAAAGAGTTTTGACACCATAGGGAACAGCGTTAGAGCGCACGCAGCCTGTACAGCAAGCGTAAGCGATCCAGCAACACCATATCCTGCAGCAGCACCCAAAACCAAACCGATAATCGCGCCCATTACAGAGTTTTCGCCAAAAATACCAATTTTTTCACGTAGCATTTCTGCGTCAAATTTTTTATTCAGTGCAGGTATCTTTTTGAGCAACTCATCCAAAGGGAATAAAATAATCGATATAAGTGCGATAAAGTGTGGAACCGTAACACCAGGGATCCCTGTCAGACGCTCAACTTCAGGAGCAAAAGCATCGCCTATTTTCAGTTCAAGGAATATTGCTATAGCAGCTGCTACAAATCCGAACAAAATATTGTTGGTAAAATATGAAACAAGAACAGCGGTAAAAATCTTATTCCAAACATTCCACATATCAACATTTAACGTTTTTGTTTGGTTTGTAATAAGCATTAAAATGTTGATGCAAATTTGCAAAGGGAACAGCAAAAATGCATAAGGCCATGCCCAACTAATAGAAGCCATACCAGGCCAACCAATATCTACTGCCGGCAAATTAATACCCGTATTTTGTGCAAGAGCTGTAGCTGCACCTCCCATTGAAGTCATCATAAATCCAATAAGGATATTCATACCAGTAAATGCAACTCCAAGTGTCAATGCAGCAGAAAACGCGTCCTTAAATTTCATTTTCATACACAAACCGATAATAAGCATTAAAAATGGTACGAAAACTGGAGCTCCTAAATTAAGAATATAATTAATAATTGTTTTCAAAAGTTCCATGAGATACCTCCTGAGCACATATTTGTGCTAGTCTAAGGTTAGTCGTTTAACGGGGTTATATATTGACGCGGTGGGCAAACTTAGTCACACATATAACCCTGTTGCGCTATTCATTGATAAATTTAATAATTTTGTCTAACTCTTGAGACATTCCAACTCCCGTTAAAAATGCAATACCATTAAATACTGGCACGCCGTAATCTTTGGGAGGTTTTACGATGGAAACATACCCATCAGCAGTTTTAAGATGATGTTCAAGAGACTTCATGTCCACTGCCTCGACTTCTGCTTTAACATTCTTTTCATCTAAAAGTTTGGTCAATTTAGAGGCAACCGTTTGCGAAGTGGCAACTCCAGAACCACAAGCAACAATTAAACGTTTCATTTCAAACTCCTTTTCTACGTCCTATAACTAATCATCACTCAACAGCATCACATTCATGCTTTATGCTGTGTTACGATTTAAACTACTTCTGCTACACAAACCACAACAACAATCATCACGTATTTGATTGTGTCCTTGTCTCATCATTTGTTATAACGTGATGAAATGTTGTTACTTACCACCGCCTTCTATAAAAGCGCTATAGATATCTGAAGTCGTAGTAGCACAGCGAAGCTTTTGTACAAACGTTTCTTGGGAGAAAAGCTCCATAATCTCAGATAAAAGAGTCACTTGCTCTTTTGGCTGAGTAATGCCGAGAACTAAAACATACTCAGGAAACACTTTTACGTCGTCTGTTCCCATTTGCATAAAGGTTATTGGATATGATGCAGGGGTTATAATACGATTGACACATAAAAACGCCTGTATAATATGTTCACAATCTGTGTGAGGTATTGCAATAGCAATATTATCTAATTGCAAACCTGTAGGATATTTTTTCTCACGTGTGGTAATTGCTTTTTCAAAAGAGGAGTGAACATAACCCTTTTCATATAAGTCGCGCGAGACAAAATGGAAAAATTCCCCTTGATTCTTCACCTCTCTTTCCGGAAAAATAATGTCTTGATGTATCATTTCACGTATCATAATCATTCCTTACACGAGTAGTATATTAAGTTGCTTAGCAATAGATTCGTCGAGATGCATATGTACCTCTTTATTTGTTATAAATACGTCGATCTCATCAAATCCAAAAGCTTTTTTAAGTGCAACCTTACCTTCTTTTTTAGCACCTGCTACAACAATGGATTGCTTGGCATTCTTCATAAATTGCTGTTTAAGAGCAAGTGCATAGGCATTATTTTCTGTAAAGCCCTCCTTTTCTGTAAAACCGCTGATGCCAAGAAATGCCTTATCAACAAAATAATTTTGTGCTTCGCGCACCGTATCAATAGAATGTGTTTCAAACGTTATGTCATTAACCTTGCCACCTAAAACATAGACTTTATAATTAGTGGTTTCCTTAATATGAAGCGCAATAGGTAAGCTACAGGTAAACACAGAAATGTTATAGGTTGAAGGAATGTAATCAGTTAAATAGTAATAGCTAGAGCCACCGTCAATATAAATGGTGTCGTGAGACTCAATAAGTTGAGCCGCGGCTTTGCATAACCTCTTTTTATTATCTATATCAATGCGCAGGCGTTCAAAAAATGAAGAAGATGTAACCACTCCCCCATGAAGACGCTTAATTTGGTGAGCTGCTTCAAGGTCACGTAAGTATTTACGCGCAGTTTGCACGGATACGTTGAACATAGATGAAATTTCCTGTGTTGAAATACTTCCGCGCTCTAAAAGTTTTTGTCTAATAAGCGTTAGCCTTTGATAGGTTTCGGTATTGTATCCATTTGAATTCATTATACTGTGGTCCTCCGTTGAACTTCATCATCGCAAAATAGCACGTAGTTAGATTAAGTAGCTCTTTTGTATAACTAACTTTTAATTTTGGAATCTTATAATTCCTTTTATTTTTTATCTATGCCTTTCTTTTTCCTTTCGTTACTTTAATAATCGATTTCCTTACATGAAATGTCAAGAAGAATTTTGTAATTTCGGTAAGCGGAATTGCAGCTCGTTATTGAATCAAATTTTGAATGCGATACGAATATTCACTAAATTATGTGTAAATATTCACTAAATTATGTGTAAAACAAGATAAGACCGCAGCTAAACGCTACGGTCTTATTCTTTGTTAAATATAACCACTTGGAACTACTGCTCAATTTATTCTTTTTAGCTTCTCGCATCGCTTGAATACAAGGAGCTATTTTATGCGATTATTCCCATTCGCTCCCGAAAACCACCTCTTAAACAATTATCTATAGACAATTTGGCAGGAGTTATTTTGGTTATCTGAAATATCTATAAAATATGGACTCTTCAAACTTCTGTTGTCATTTTGTTATCACAACAGCAACGGTATTGTAAACATTTGATACATAAAAATCAAGTGAATATAATATTGCTACTTTTTCATAGCAGACTTTATATCATTAACGAAAAAGCCTAATAGGTTTCCTTTCTTCACCTTTCTGAGTCCTAAATCCTTACGCATATCGTTCATAATTTCTTCCATAAGGAATAAGTTATCTTTAGCTTTTTCTGGATCAGAACCATTTTCTCGAAATTGAATCCATTTATTAATAACTCTAGACGAACCCCATAATGTAATTTGTTTTGAAAATTTTGATAAATCTTCCAACATCTGTTTCTCGGAATAAGTCCCAGAGCTTTTTGCGTTTTTCTGAACCCTGTAAATCATTTCAACAAATTCACCATAGGGTTTTTCTCTTTTTTGAGTTAAATATTCTTGCCTACTTTTGCGATAATCTATTATTTTTGCAATAATCGAATTAATAATCCTACCAACAATGGACACAAGACCTGTGATTAGAGCAACAATTACGACTGCATCTAATTTGGATGCAACAGCGGTCAACTTTATAATCCCATCTATAACAAAATTATAAAAGAATTTTATTAACCATATTGCAATAACAACTATTCCAGCAAACAAAACAAGTCCCAATAAGATGTTTAATTTCGGATACCTTTCGGCAAATGGTTTTTTGTTTCCTTCCAATTTAACACTCCCTTTAACCAGCAAAATTATCCGCAGTGATTTATTCGAACAATTCTCTTACATAATCATTTAGTTGTTTCTCAAGTTGGCTAACGTTTGCATTTTTGTTTGATTTAAATCGTGTATGTATTTCTATACCTAAAATCTGAGATCACATTTTATCTCACCACAATCCAATTTCCATCTCTCTTTGATCCAATTCTTTCTATCATCTTTTTTTCTTGCAAAGATTTAAATGTTCTTTCGATAGTCCTTTTTGTTACACCTATTATTTCTGCAAGTTCAACTGATGCTACACTTGGATTTTCTATCAAAAGTTCTATTACTTTCTTTTCAGTCTTGTTCAAAGCGACATTCAAACCGACATTTAAACCGACATTTTTGTTGTCTATTTGGTCAATTACTTCTTGCTCAAAAGGTATGGTGCATCTAATATAGTTGCTTTCAATTTCAAAAACATCTTTCCCATATTTTTCTACAATCGTAGGAATCCCATGTCCGGTGTGTTCAGTTAGTCCCATATTTAGAAATATCCTCATCAATGTTGCGTTTCTAGGCTTGCTTATTCCATCAAAAAATTGGTCTTTTGTCATTCCATTAGGAAGTCCACCATGTGATAGTATATCAAGTCTATCATTAAACATTGAAATCTGTGGCTCAGTGATTGTCCAATCGTTATGAACTAAAGCATTTAGGATTGCCTCATTTACACAGTCAAAATCAAATAAATAGGTATCTTTTCTTGGTCTTACTGTAGTATCAGAAATACATATATTTTCAGCCTGCAATCTATTTTTTATTTTTCCATAAGTCGTTAATATGCATCCATAACCATAATCGCTTCTTTCAGATATAGAAGCTTTACTCTGTCCTTGAAATTTTACAAAAATAAATGGAATATTGTTTTTATCGGATAATAGTTCTGCTAATAAATTATATTCTCCGGATTTATTCCTTAAATTTAAATTCGTTTCAAAAGATTTATCTTCCAAATGATAATTTTTTTCTGAATAATATATCTTAAGTTCCCTAAACGATAAATCTGATGAATTTGATTTTTTCTTAAGCATGTATTCATTATCTATAAATTTTTTCTCATATCGAATTTTTATCTGTTCCGATGTCATCTCTTTACAGGTTGTCCCGATTCGCATTGTACATCCAGTAGAAGAAAATCCATATTTCTTTTGACAATAAATATGATGACGTCCTTTATTTATATGAGTTATTATAAGGGTTTTCCCATCATCAAATTTGAGTTCTGAGCTAATTTCATCTTGTGGGTTCGGTTCTATTTGAGTTGTTATAATATCGGATATTTTTCTAAGAACCTCATCAACTTTGTCTACACCAACTACAGTACCATTATCTTTTACTCCAATAATAATTGATCCTCCCGCACCATTAAGGAAAGATACTATTTCCTTTGTAATTGTATCCGTATATTTTTCTTTAAGTTCTAGTGTTTCTGATTCAATATATGGGTTCATTGCAGACCTCCTCTAATATAATTATTATATTATATTTGCGACAATATTTGAATTCAAACCGACATTTTATTGTCGCATTATTTATTTGTTTGCTAAGTTATATAAAATATACACACGCAAAAAGACCGCAGTTTGAAACTACGGTCTAATTTTTTCCAACTGTAAACCACTTGGAACTATTATTTAGTTTATTCTTTTTTACTTCCAGTACATTTGAGTACCAGTAGCCATTTTTCATTCTCTATATAGCTTGTAATTAAGCCATTTTAGGAAATCTTGCTCCTATTCCCACTCGGTGGTTATAGTTTTGCCGTCTCGTCACTCCAGTTGCACCCAGTTTTCGGCGGCATCTCGAAGTGAGTGCCGCTGAATGACGCGACGTCGCGTTTCATCGGCTTCGGGGACAAAAGCTGGGACAACTTCAAAAACCATTTTCAAACTCAGAGTATTGAGTTTTTATTTTTGTCCCAAGGGGCACGGAGAGCCGCCTTTGGAGGCTCGATATCGCCGAAAAACGCCCGTTTTGAAACTCAACCGCCTTTGAGCCTGCAAACCACCAGCTTCAACAGTAAGTGAGTCGACGCGGGTGGCTTACGAGCCGTTCACAAAACCGCAGGCCACAGGTCTTTGTCAACGATAAGCAAAGTGAATAGTCTCAGGTGGCTTGCCCATGAGTTGGCGTAAGCCTGTTTAGCAAAAGGCTAATCGGACACGACAGGCCGCCCGCATGGCGACGGCGTTTCCCGTGCGGGCACAAACAGCCCTGCGTGCCCTGTCGCGCGATATCCCAATGCGACGTTCAGAACCCTACCCGCCAAGCAGCCACCTCGCGAAATTCAGCACGAGCACGCCCTCCCGGGTATGGGGCTCATGCCTCGTGCGAGTGATGAGAATCTTCGGGAATGCATCCCCGATGGATAGAATCGGCGCAATCTCCCTCTCGAGCGTCGAATCGGCGCCGATATCGTCGCTCACATACACTTTCCTTCCCGGTTTCGAAACTTGGAAGGCAGTATGCGCAAGGATGCGTCGAGGTGCGATCCCAGTCGTACCATGCCAGCAGAGATGTCGAGGCACATTCGTTCATGCTGCAATGCGGGCATCGGAGATGAAAAACAGCCCGTCGGGTAGTCATGGGCGTGCGGGAGCCCGCATCAGTAACCTGCCTCCTCGGTTGTCCCTTCTTTGCATGGTCGTCTACATAAAGGAGGAACCAGCCATGCAGATCAGCATGCTTGCCCTTCTTGGGTCACGGACCGGGGAGGCGAGGGCCTCCGTCGGGACCGCCCCGAGCAACCGGCATATCCAAGGAATGACAAGGCTCGATCGCTGTGCTGGTCAGGATGCCGAAGCGGGCCGTCCGCCAATCGGAATGCGGGTCAGGATGCTGCAACGTGATTCCAGCTGCAGGATACGGCTCCTTTGCGGTTGCCGCAAAACCTGCTGGCAACATTCTTACTATCCGAATGATGTACGCATCCCTTGGGATCGTTTCGCCTGACCAGGGCCATCTTCAGCGCCTCATCGGCCAGCTCGGCAGGCGCCTCTTCCACGCGTAATAGCCCTGGCGGGTCACCTATGCAACCAAAGATACAAAAGGAATCGAATGGCCAGAGAGGATTGCCCTTACCGATGCTCGATTCTTGACAGGCAAACTCAAGCCTTGTTAATATTACATGGTTTGCCAGACCGAATTAACAAAGGAGGGGTGTCGTGGTTGGTCTTTTCCGCACGTGGATGAGCGCCTAGAAAGCGGCGCTGTTGTGGCGTCGCGCTGTTTTTCTGCACGCCATTTCACGATTGGACATAACCATGATATTTGAAACCTCTCGGGGCAGGTCTGTTCTGCTGTGCCATTCATGGCAATTCAAGCTTTGTTTCGTATGGGGCGGGGAGCTCGTTTCGACATTGACGAGTTCGATTCTCCAAATGGGTCTTATTTGGCATCTCGCCCTCACGACAGGGTCGTCTTCTCTCCTCTCCTTAGCATCGCTGGCAGGCTTTCTGCCGATTGCTTTGTTCGGAATCCTTGCGGGCGCCGTTGTCGACAGACTGCCTTTGAAACGTGTCCTCATCGGCGCCGACCTCTTCATTGCCGCGGTGGGTGCCGCCTTGGCGATTGCCTCGTTGGCCGGCAGCTTACCTGCATGGCTAATTCTCATCGCCCTGTTTCTCCGTGCAGTTGGTACTTCGTTCTACACGCCAGCCTCCCAATCTCTCACGCCCCATCTCGCCCCGCCAGAGCATCTCGTTCGCCTATCGGGGGTGACTCAGGCGATTCAGTCCGGCGGATACATTCTTGGCGCCGCGCTTGCAGCAGTGATTTATCCCGTGGCGGGCATTACCGCTATGATTGTCCTCGACGTGCTGGGAGCGCTTTTCGCTTCTTTAGCCGTCCTCGCCGCACAGATAGACGCAGGGGGCCTCGATGAAGCCGACCGCAGCTTGTCCTTTTCCAATAAGGTTCGAGAGCTCTTCTCTGAGATTTCGGACGGCTACAAGCTGATTAGGGAGTACAGGGGGCTGTTCGCCCTTCTTTGGTGCGGGTTCGTCTTCGCTTTCGCGTTCTCTCCGCTCGCGGCATTGTTCCCAATAATGACCTTGGGGCATTTTGGCGGTAGCACGGGGGATGCCGCTTTGGTGGAAATCCTTTTTTCTGCAGGCATGCTGGCTGGGTCCGGCATTTTGGCGGCCACGGGAGGGTTCCGCAATAGGTCGTTCACCATGGTCGCCGCGATTGCCGGCTTCGGCATTGCCGCAATCGTATCCGGATCGCTCGGCCCGTCATTGTTCGCTGCTTTCCTGCCGGTGAGCTTTCTTATGGGCGCATGCTCCCCGTTGTACGCGGGAACCCAGACTGCCCTTATGCAGGAGCAGATACCTCCTGAGTACCTAGGCCGCGTTTTCGGCCTCTACGGAACCATCATGGCGTGGGCCATGCCCATGGGCCTCGCAGCCCCCTCCGTTTTTGCGGATCTGCTTGGAGCTCCGTTATGGTTCGTCGGCTCTGGAGCGACCATGGTACTGCTTGCGATGGCTATGCTGCTTGCTCCGAGCGTCCGAAACGCGGGGAAAAGAGATACCGGGCAGATTCAATAGCCCAAGTATTCGAAAAAAAAGAGGCAGCAGCCATCGGTTCAAGCGTCAGCCTTCAAGCCCTTGCGACGACGAGGTATTGCACCGACATTCCGCATCGCGCTCCTTATTCGTCGCCAACTATCATTTTCGGATTTGCCGGCTTGCGCAAGGTCAAAACGCTCGCGCCGGCAATTGGGCAAAGGCGAAAAATCGACGTGAGCAATCTTTTTTGGCATGGCTGCGCTTCCAGTAAAACGCTAATACACAAAAGGCGGTTCAACCTATGGAACTCATAGTCAAAGCTAAAGACATCTTTTTGGAATATGCCGGCCGCGATATCCTAGATATCGAAGAGTTGGAAATCTACTCCTACGATCGCATCGGCTTGGTGGGAGACAATGGCGCAGGCAAAACCAGCCTGCTTAAAATTCTGAGCGGCAATCTTACCATTGCGGACGCCGACGTCAGGCGCTTCGGCAGCATTGCCCTCATCGGCCAACTCGATGAACTCGACCTTGATGCGGCTCAGGACAGTGGTGAGATGCTCTCCCGTCTCAACGTCGCCGGAGTGGCGCAGGAGACGATGAGCGGCGGGGAGGAAACACGCGCCAAGATTGCCTCTGCACTCTCCCAGCATGCAAGCGCGATCTTCGCCGACGAGCCTACGAGCCACCTCGACCAAGACGGCATCCGCCTTCTCGTCGGACAACTCAAGGCATTTGATGGGGCTCTGCTCATCGTGAGCCATGACCGTCATTTTCTCGACCAGGTGGTAGACAAGATCTGGGAGCTCAAAGACGGCGGTATTTCCGAATTCTGGGGTGACTACTCCGACTATCTGCGACAGAAAGAAGAAGAGCGCAAAGCTCAGGCGACTCGATACGAAGAGGCGATGCGCGAGCGCGATCGCCTCGAAGCCGCCATCGAAAAACAACGGAAAAAAGCACGGCAGGTCGACGCCAAGCGGAAGGCTGCGAAAAAAAGCAACGAGTATGCAGGTCGATTGGGGCATCAGAAAGCAACCGGCACCAAACAGAAGAGGATGTACCAGGCGGCTAAGGACATGGAGAAGCGCCTCGAAGCGCTCGAAGGGATTGAGGCCCCAGATAGCATTCGCGCCGTGCGGTTCCGCCAGAGCAAGGCCCTGGAACTGCATAGTAAATTTCCCATCTCGGCAGACGATTTCAGCTTGAGCTTCGGCAACTGCATGCTCTATGACCACGCGAAATTCGAGATACCGCTCGGTGCCAAAGTGGCCATCACCGGTGGCAACGGTACAGGAAAGACCAGCCTGCTGAAGGCAATCGCTCGACGCGCCGACGGTATCAACATCTCTCCCAAGGCAGAGATCGGTTACTTCGAGCAAACAGGCTACAAGTTCGACGCCCGTCAGTCTGCGATCTCGTTCATGCAGGATGGTTGCGAGTACAGCATGACCGAAATTCGAGGCATCCTCGCCTCTATGGGAATCGGACCGCGCGACCTGACAAAGGACGTTGGCGTTCTCTCGGGAGGCGAAGTCATCAAGCTGCTACTCGCGAAGATGCTGCTGGGCAGATACAACATCTTGCTCATGGACGAGCCTGGAAATTACCTGGACATCAAGAGCGCCGAAGCCCTCGAGCAGATGATGAGCGCCTATGCCGGAACGATAGTGTTCGTCTCCCACGATAAGAGGCTGGTCGAGAACGTCGCAGACATTGTCTACGAAATAAAGGACACCAAGCTAGTCAAAATCTTTCAGCGCGAATAGCCCTAAATGAGCAAGAAATAATCCCCGAACGGAGACAAGGGAGTAAAACGGCAAAGAAAGAGCCTCCGTCCCAACGCAGGGAACGGAGGCTCTTTAATCGCTTTTACTCATCTCCGTCGCTGGTGGCTTTGTCATGACTCTCGTACGAAACGAAACTCAGCGGCACAGTGCGGCACTCAAAATCGCAGGTCAGAACCCTATCGGCCTACTCCCACTCAATGGTCGCAGGCGGCTTAGGCGTAATGTCGTACACAACGCGGTTAATACCCGCAACTTCGTCCACGATACGAGATGAGATATGCGATAGAACATCGTAGGGCAGCTTTGCCCAATCTGCTGTCATGGCATCGCTACTTTCAACTGCGCGCAAAATCACAGGCCGCTGATACGTACGCTCATCACCCATAACACCTACACTTTTAATATCGGGCAACACGGCAAAATACTGCCAGCAAGCATGCTGCGAATTACGCTCACCAGTTTGTTTATATAATTGCTCGTTATACGCATCCAGCTCTTCGCGAACAATGGCATCGGCAGAACGCAACTGCTCAAGCTTTTCTAAGGTTACACTTCCGATAATTCTAATAGCAAGCCCTGGACCGGGGAACGGCTGGCGATACACCATTTTCTCGGGCAAACCAAGCGCCAAACCAAGTTCGCGCACCTCATCCTTAAAGAAATGATCAAGCGGTTCAATTAAGTCAAAATGAATGCCTTCAGGAAATGGAATTAGATTATGATGGCTCTTAATAGTAGAGGCCTTACCACCTGTTTTACGAGCACCCGACTCGATAATATCAGGATAAATAGTGCCTTGTGCTAAGAACTGTACATCGCCAATGTTTTGAGCTTGCTCAAAAAAGACTTTCCAAAATTCTGTTCCAATACGCTTGCGTTTTTCCTCGGGCTCACTTACGCCTTCAAGCAATTTTGCATAACGTTCTTCGGCATGTACATGCACTAAATCAACGTCAAACTGTTTACGAAAAACTTCTTCCACCAGCTCGGGCTCACCTTTACGCAACAGGCCATGATTCACAAAAACACAGGTTAGCTGCTTTCCAATTGCACGATGAACAAGAGCAGCAACCACAGAAGAATCCACACCGCCTGAAAGAGCAAGAATAACTTTTTTGTCACCTACACGCGCACGAATCTGTGCAATTTTTTCTTCGACAATGTTATCCATGGTCCATGATGGCTCAAGATTGCACACCTTAAACAAGAAATTGGACAGAAGATTCTGACCATACTGCGTATGACGAACTTCAGGATGAAACTGCGTTGCATACAGCTTTTGAGCAGCGCATTCCATAGACGCAATGGGGCATGTATCAGTAGAAGACGTAACACTAAAGCCTTGTGGAACACGGGAAACGCTGTCGCGGTGGCTCATCCAAACTTTTTGATGGTCAGGCGTATCGCCAAACACAAGCGAAGATCCCTCGCGCTTAAGCTCGGCTGGACCATACTCCCCTTTTTCGGTATGTCCAACCGCACCACCCAGCGTGGCTGCCATAATCTGTTGACCATAGCAAAATCCAAACACAGGAATACCCAATTCAAACACATGAGGATCCATAGATGGAGCATCCTTGGCATATACTGATGCTGGACCTCCCGATAGAATAATTGCTGATGGATGCATAGACGCAAGCTCTTCAGCAGAAATGTCGCACGGCACAATTTCTGAGTATACGTGTAGATCACGCACGCGACGTGCAATAAGTTGGCCATACTGCGCACCAAAATCAAATACTGCAACAAATTGCTTTGGTCTAAGACCTTGCATAAGTGATGAACAAGTTGTCTGTTGCATCCATTCCTCCTGTAATCACACCACATACATATCCTGCACAAGACTAGGATAATTACCATCAAGCTTATATGTATCATTAAAACCTTGCATGCGCGATTTACAACGCATACAAGCAATATAAATACCTGCAACATGTGCAACGGATTTTTTTGTAAAAAAGTTAGTTACACTGTTATTGATATTTCATGTTCCTATTATAACGAGCCTATGAGTTTTTAGACTCTTGCAACTATTAAAGATGCAACACATGCACACAAAAGGTAAGATTATCTTCTGATATACTTGTAGGTCGATATATAACATGTAAGTCACTATACATTGTCAACTTATAAGTTGCTTGTGGTTAGCTATCTTACTTGTTTGAGTTCTGCGTAAACCTAACTCAAACAGATATGTATACGTGCTCGTGAAAACATGCACACAAACACAAGTGAAGTTATAAGTTGTACCATACTTGCGAATATTCTTGGAGGATTAAAGTGCCGCTCCATAATAAAAAGCACCAACAGATGACACGTGCGCAACTAAAAGCACTCTCAACATCTCGATACGCTTCGGGTTCTCGCCATGCGCAAAAGGCGTATAACAGCGCTTCTAATCGTGACAAAGCAGCTCAAAGCTTTATCTCGGCAGATAATGATTCACAAGCACAGCCCCAAACGCTTCGTAAAAAACGCTTGGGAACACAGCTTTCGCACCATGAACATTTTGCCGATCATGCCACATCGCAAACACCGCCAAATCCTACAGAGATACACAGCCGTAATAGTGCCGTAAGCTATTACGCTAAAAAGCGTATTGCAACCACAAAAAAGAAAATCTTACGAACTATTGGTTTTTCATGCCTAGGGTTTTTGGTAACCGTTGGTGTAGCGCTTGCTGCAGTTGTTGGGTATCTCTACATGATTAACGGCCAAATTACAGGTCGTGTAGGAAAAGATTTATTGGCAACACTAACCGACACCTCAAACGATGAGCCTTTTTATACCTTGCTTTTAGGCGTCGACAAAGATGAGGACCGTGCAGAAGGTTCTACTTACGGCCCCTCGGATAGCGCATATCGCACTGATACCATTATTTTGACGCGTGTTGATCCTAAAAACAAAAAAATAACGATGGTTTCTATCCCACGTGATACCTATGTTGACCTTGGAAAACATGGCAAACAAAAAATCAATGCAGCGTATTCGGTAGGCGGTGCCGCCTATGCAGTGCAGGTTGTAGAAAAGTTCTCTGGCGTTAAGATTTCTCATTACGCAGAAGTTGACATGGATGGCTTTGCTCAAGTTGTAGATTCTATTGGCGGTGTTGATGTAGATTTACCAGTCCCCGTAAAAGATCCGAATTATACCAAGATAGACTTACCAGCAGGACCGCAACACCTCGACGGGCATACCGCAGCATTATTGGGAAGGTCACGCCATGCCTATGATAAATACGGCGATGGCGATACCTTTAGAGCAGCAAATCAGCGCATGCTTATTGGAAATGTTATGAAAAAAGTTCTGTCATCAGGACCTGCAGGCATTGCTTCAAGTATTACCACTATGGCAAAATTCGTTACGACAGATATGAATGTCACTGATATTATTGCATTGAGCACTAAGTTTGTAGGCATGGATATTAATAATGACATTTACTCGGGACTTTGCCCAACAATCTCTAAATATATCAATAGGACTTGGTACGAAATCTGCGAAACCAAAAAGTGGCAAGAAATGATTAAACGTGTTGACACGGGACTACCTCCTTTTGATTCCGAAAAAGAAAATACTTCGAAGGGTATAGCAGGTTCGGTTGGTATCAGCAGCTCATCAGATGGCGATCAAACAGGAAATACTTCTGAAAATTCACAAGAAGATACATCATTTGAAGGTAGTGTGGCTGTTCTTAACGCATCGGGTAAACAAGGCGTAGCAAAGCAGAAAGCCTCAACACTTGCCAATAAGGGTTTTAGTGCACAGCCAGGTAATTCTAGAAAAGTTCTTCAAAACAGCGTTGTTTACTACACACAAGGTAATGAAGCAAAGGCAAAAGGTGTTGCGAAAACACTAGGAATTGCAACTAAGCCACAATTGAACAAAGGACAATTTGACTCGGGAACCGATTGTGTAGTCTTAATCGGAAAGGATTTACTCTAGCACGCAAGCGCTAGCTCAAGGTGCGCGTATATTCCAAAGGGCGCATATATTTGAGTATGAGCTGTGCAAAGCAAACGTGCACATAAGCATATACTCCTGCATAAAAAATTGAGCCGTACTGTGTACGGCTCAATTCATATACCAATTATCGGATTACCTTACACGTTAAAACGAAAGACCATCACGTCGCCATCTTGCACAACGTAGTCTTTGCCTTCCATGCGAAGCTTTCCAGCATCGCGCGCGCCACTCTCGCCGCCAAGCTCAATATAATCATCAAACGAGATGGTCTCGGCTTTAATGAACCCACGCTCAAAATCACTATGAATAACGCCTGCAGCTTGAGGGGCTTTTGCTCCAATTTTAACCGTCCAAGCACGAACTTCTTTAGGACCTGCCGTAAAGAAGCTTTGCAGCCCCAATAAACGGTATGCTGCCTGTGCTAAAATCTCTAATCCCGAATGTTGCAAACCTAACGATTGCAAATATTCGGCGGCTTCTGCGTCATCAAGCTCAGAAAGCTCTGCCTCAACCTGAGCACATATAGGCAACGCAGGCATTCCATGGATTACAGGCTTATCCTGCAACTGATCTTCATCGCAATTTGCTACATAAAGCAGTGGCTTCATAGTAAGCAAGAATAGGTCATGCGCATCAGCTTTTTCATCTGGAGTCATGTCCATATCAGCCGCGCGTTTACCGTCGTTAAGCCATGCCTGCAAACGCACGGCAATATCAAGGCGGCTCTTTTGATCTTTATCGCGCTTTGCTTCTTTTTCGAGCTTAGGAATAGCACGTTCAAGCGTACCTAAATCTGCTAACACAAGCTCGGTTTGGATAGTATCAACATCACTTTCGGGATCAACCTTGCCATCTACATGGATAACATCAGGGTCGCTAAAGTAACGAACAACCTCACAAATAGCGTCACATTGACGAATATTTGCTAAAAACTGATTGCCTAACCCCTCACCGTTATTTGCACCACGTACCAAACCTGCAATATCAACAAACTCAACCGTAGCAGGAACAATTTGTGCAGGATGTACAATTTGAGCAAGTTGATTAAGACGCGTATCGGGTACCTGCACAATGCCCACATTGGGGTCGATGGTAGCAAAGGGATAGTTTGCAGCTAAACCAGTCTGTTTGGTAAGCGCAGTAAATAAAGTAGACTTACCAACATTTGGTAATCCTACAATTCCAATTGATAAAGACACACAATCAACTCCTGAAAAAGAAGGCAACACTGCATAAACATGTGCCAAAAAATCTTCTCACATAAGCTATCTTACAACATTGCTTAAATCTTCTGAGCGTGTTTTTATTGCGACGATGGTAAACACATGTTTCACGAGGTCCAAGAAAAAAAGCAGGATTTATGCAAGGCTTACGAGTTATCCTCGCCCAAACGTTCCAAGACGCGCAAACCACGCTCAACCTGCTTACGGGTGCGCTCTTTTATCTTTGCCACGCGCTCTTTACGTTCAAGCGCCTCTTTTTGCAGACGAATTGCTTCTTCATCACGCACAATAAGCTCATGCGTGTCTCCTTGCTTCATGACAATGCATTGCTCGGGACAAACAAGCGCACAAGCCGAGCAGTTTACACAATAGGCAGTCTGCACCGAAAAACGCCCATGCTCATCTAAATTGCATGCATTAACAGGACAAACACGCGTACATGCCGAACACACGGTGCAAGCGCTCATATCGCAAACTGGTATCAAATTTTGTTCTTTATAATGAGCAGCTAGCTGCGGATTTTTTTGGATAACAGAGAGGAGCAACTTACGCTTTTGGGTAAGAAGACGATGGTTATACGATGTAGTTGTATCTCCCAGCGCTTTCTCAAGTGTACATTGCAGTTCAAAAAGCTCGTTGGAATGCTTTTGAATTTTGCGCGTTACGGCCTGAACGCCTGCATATACAGGATTTTGTGCAGCAAGCAAGGTTTGACCTGCTCGGCCAACATCACGTAAAAATTCTTGGCGTAAAAATGCACGTGACATGTCGTGATTAAGGTTATGCTTATCTACTTCTATGCCAACTTCTTTGCCAATAAACTCCTCGGCTGCTCCAATTTCATCGGTATACGCAAGCTCGCCCGTAGTTGTTTTACACTTATCACACACGCCTACGGGCAAATACACGCTAATATTGGAATACTCTTGCAACAACGCTATCCATACTTCGCGCGGAACTACACCTAGGCAGGGCAAAAGAATTTCGTTAGGACGAGGCAGCTTTCCAAGTGCTCGTGTGCAGGTGATATAGCACACTTCATACATCGAAGCAACTTTTGCAATACGATCATACAGAGATTTTGCCATAAAGCGAGAAACAATAAATGCTTCGGTAGGGCACGCAGAAATACACAAACCACAGGCACGACACGTATCTGCAATCTTTACGGTTGAACCTTTAATATCAATGGCATCAACGGGGCAAACATCCATACACGCATGACAAGCACAGGTAGTATGTGCTCCAACACCTTCGGCACGATACGCGTTATAGGCACCAACATTCAAACAAGAAAGCGCATTTGCACGCGGTTTTTCTTTGTAATCACGCGGATCAAAGACACGCGCAGAATTCTTATCGCCTGTTAATACCTGCGTAATCTGGCCTAAAGGCTGCGATAATGCAGAAAGATCCTGTTTTATATCGATGATATCATCGAGCATATCACGCTTAGTACTCACCGATATATCCCCTATTCATTACTGTGCGTTACAAGCGCAAGACGCCAATGCGAACGCACAAATTCCTCTCCCTTGTAACAAAATCTCATAAAATGCCACGTATGCGCGGTAAAAACCACCAATTTTAGAACGGGTCATAAAACGAGCTGTTTTGTCATACGCTTATACTACCGCAAAGTTTTATTCCAAGTTGGTTACAAGTCTTGTTTTTTAACGAAATTGCACGAGAATCAAGTAATCTTATGATAGATATAAATTGTGTTGCACTGAATGCGCCGCGTTATATTAGTTTCGTTTTCTTTTGATGTAGCAAAGGTATAGCAAAATAAAACGAAAGCTCAATATGGCATAACCTATACCAGCTTGCACACACGGATTCGCAAAGGAGTGAATATGCGGAACAACAGCAACGCGTCGGCTTTTGATTTAAAAGAGACGCAAATCGCAATTAAGAGTCTTAAAGATTATTTTGAAAGAGAATTGGGCAATTCGCTTAATCTTGCGCGTGTGTCAGCGCCGCTCTTTGTTCGTCCGCAAACAGGACTTAACGACAATCTTAACGGTGTAGAAAAAGCAATCAGCTTTTCTATTCGTCATCACCATTTAGACTGCGAAATTGTACAATCGCTTGCAAAATGGAAACGCTGGGCGCTCAAGCGTTACAATTTTGGTGTGTATGAAGGTCTTTATGCAGATATGAATGCTATACGTCCTGATGAAGAACTTGATGAGCTTCATTCTGCCTACGTTGATCAATGGGACTGGGAAAAGATCATTAAAAAATCTGACCGCTCCACCGATTACCTGAAAGCATGTGTACGCGAAATTTTTGAGGTCTTCAAACGTACAGAAACCTATATTAACAGCGTTTATCCCTATATTCTTTCAAAGAAGTTGCCCGACGAAATCACGTTTGTAACTACGCAAGAAATGGAAGACGAGATGCCGGCGTTGTCTCCGCGTGAACGTGAGCGCGAATATGCTCGTAAATACAAAGCTATTTTTATTATTGGTATCGGAGGAGCGCTTAAATCGGGTAAACCGCATGATCTTCGTAGTCCCGACTATGATGATTGGTCAATGAATGGCGACATCATTTTTTGGGATCCTGTGCGCAATGATGCTATTGAACTTTCAAGCATGGGCGTTCGCGTAGATGAGGATGCGCTTAAAAAGCAGCTTGCTATATGTAACGCTGAAGATAGATTAAAACTGCCCTTCCATCAGGCACTCATGAATAAAGAGCTTCCTTACACCATTGGTGGAGGAATTGGACAGTCGCGTCTGTGTATGTATTTCCTAGAAAAGCACCATATCGGCGAGGTTCAATGCAGCGTTTGGGATGAAGCAGATGTTCAAAAGTTTGCACATGAAAATCTAACCATTCTCTAGTTTTTAGGTGCAGTTACTTATAAAGCCCATGCTGTGCGCGCACAACATGGGCTTATTTATGCCTTAAATGACTTATGCAGTTCAGCGTTTTGCTTAAGATCTTAAAGATTAAGCGCTCAAAACGGTGAAAACGATTAAGCACGTACAACAAGAAATGGATGTCTGCTACGACTGAATTCGCGTTCTGCAATACGGACAAACTTTCCAGTCGGCATTAAGAGGACGATGACAGGTAGGACATACGTTTCTGACTTGCGTATTGCAAAGTGGACATACCACAAAATCACGATCAATAGGAGCTCCGCACTTAGGGCAAATACCGTAATGCGAAAGCTGATGTTCGCGCAATGCTATATCTAAGTCTTGTTCTTCCCTATCAATAAGGTACGAGCTAGGACGCAAAATAACATACGTTAATAATCCAACAATAGGTACAACCGCAACAAGGGACCATACCCACCACGGCTCGGCACCACGACGCTGAGCATCGCGTGTTACGTAAACAATTGACAATATATAAACCATTACGATGCACATTACAATTAAGTAAAGTACCATACGTACTTCAGGCGTAAGAATTTGATCGAGCAAATCTGACATTGGCCTGTACTCCTTTGTCGTAGGTATATGCAATACACCTTAGTATAGCGGTCTTGCTTTCTGTAGACGGCAACTATTTACTATACACAAGTTTTTCGTTGCATATAAGCCGCCACTTCTCCAGCAAGCGTAATAGATCCACATGCAATAAAATCACGATCTAAAAGCGCATTCATTGCATCGTTAACACATGAGTACCATTGTGGCATATATTGCAGCTTTTTTGCAAATATTTCCGCTAATTTTTTAGCCTCAAGCGCACGAGGCGAATTTGTTTGTGTGCATATCACACAAGGAAACGCGCTGGCAAGGCGCTCAACAATGCCTGTAACATCTTTATCTGCTAATATGGCGCATAATAAAACAGGACGTGTTGCTCTATCAGGTAATACCTGCTCCATATTAGCAAGAAAGGTATCAACAGATTGTGGATTGTGACATGCATCAATCAACGCAAGTGGTTTATCGCGCACAATTTGAAAACGGCCTGGTGTAGGACATGTATACACTGCTTGTTGAAGGAGCTTGAGGTCAAGGGGCCGATTAAGAAACGACTCAGCCAAAAGCGTTGCACAAGCAATATTTGCCGCTTGATACACAGGTTTAGAAGCTCTTAGATGAGTATAGGTCTGTCGTGTCGAGGTAACGCTTAACTCCATAACATCATGCAAATCGCCAAGGTGTTTATCGACACTAAAATGCGCATAGGTATAGCCATCACGGTGGCGAATGTCTCCGCTATTTATTTCGCCTGTTGCGTCTTGTTTGTGGTTAGCTTCAAGAAGAATAGGATCAACACCTGCAGAGCTACATTGTTTGAGGAAAACATCTTGAACCGTTGAAGGCGCGGCGGTTCCCACACCTAATACACACGAGCGAGAAGGCTTGATGATTGCTGCTTTTTCGGCAGCAATTTTTTCGAGTGTATCACCCAAAATTTTCATATGGTCAAGCCCAATACCGGTTATACCTACCGTTTGAATGGATGAAACTGCAGATGTAGCATCCCAACGGCCGCCCATGCCACATTCAAAAACAACAACGTCTACCCCAGCACGCGCATATGCAAAACAAGCTGCAACGGTTAACAGATCAAATTCGGTAATGCTGTAAAGCTCTAATCCGCAAGCTTTACGCTGCGCATTTACGCGATATGCCGCCTCAAAAGAATAAGAAAGTGAACAAGCAAAATCAGACTCTGAAATAGGCACTCCGTCTATTTCAATTCGATCGGTATACGAAGTAAGACCCGGTGATGTGTATAATCCCGTGCACAAACCATGCGCTTTTAAAATTGATGCGGTATAACGAGCTGTAGATGTTTTCCCATTGGTACCAGCTATTTGTATGCTCTTATAGGCATGGTCGGGATTACCCAACATACAGAGCATATCGCTTACCGACTCAAGCATAGGAACAATGCCAAATCGTAAAGCTGAAGTAAGCTCTTGTAAAGCTTGTGTATACGATTTTGCGGGGCATGAAAAAGGTGGAACGTACATGGAATCACGCTTTCAAAACTTGTTGTATCTCTGCAGCCTCAACCACATGCTGCATAAGAATAGTTGTGGTAATAGAGCCAATACCACCAGGTACCGGAGTTATAGCACAAACTTTTGGCTCAACATGCTCAAAATCAACATCACCCACGAGCTTTTGGGCCGACGCGTCCCAATTTATACCTACATCAATGAGCGTCTGGTGCTCTAAAACCATATCGGACGTCACAAAACGAGCATGACCAAGGGCGGCAATAATAATATCAGCTGCGTGCAAATGCTTGGTAAGATCTTTAGTTTTTGAGTGACACATCGTCACCGTTGCATTTCTATGCTGTGCCAGCATAGAAACAGGACGACCAATAACTAACGAACGACCAATAACGCACACATTTTTACCGCAGATGTCAATACCATAATAATCAAGCAACGCCATACAAGCCTGTGCAGTACAAGGAGCAAAACCCACCTTTTGACCAGCAAAAACACCGTAAAGCGAACCTTGTGTAATGCCGTCAACATCTTTTTGAGGTAAAAGTGTATTGCAAATTAAGCGTTCATCCAACGTCTTTGGCAAAGGACGAAACAGTAAACATCCATGAATCGAGGAATCCTCATTAATTTTTGTGATCTGTGCTATGAGCTGCTGCTGCGAAACATCCTCATCAAAGGCGTATACCTTTAGCTTGCAGCCAAGCTTATCAGCGCGCTTTTTCGCCGCGCGCTCGTAGGAGAGCGCACCTGCATCCTCGCCTACTCTTATAACAGCAAGTGTAGGCGTAATGTGCGCCTGCGCAAGTTTATTAATCCTTGAAAGCAAATCTTCGCACAAAGAAGCTGCAACAGCAGCTCCTTTAAGAAGTTGAACCATAGTATACTATCCTTTCATATACCGACGAATACGTTCGGCGCATGCCTCGGCTTGTGCAACAAAATGGGTAAGCATATAACTACATCGAGTATCAACTGCCTGCGCTTCTTGTTTATCATGTAACAATCTGATGTTAACTAATACGTTATAACTGGCAGCCTCAAGTGCTGCTCGGCAAATAAGTGCTCCGCTTCCAACATCGGAAAGCAGCATAGGCGCACACATAGAACTCATCTTGTCTAAAATATCAATGGCAGAACAAATTTGCTCCATCATAGCAAGGGGTGCTTTATACGCACCTTGTAATGCTTGTTGAAGCAGATCCGAACGTTGTGGGTTATCTTTAGGAATCTTATAGACGCTCATAAGATGAGCTAATCCTTTTGCGTCCTCGTCTACCAACGATAACAGTGCAACTCGCACAGACGAAACCTCTTCAAGGAGCTCATTGAGTGCCTTTTCATGCGCCATAAACTGAGGCTTTGAAATCGTAAAATGTGCTGCCATTGAAGCAAGCGAAACACCTACCGCACCAACAAGAGCTGCGGCACTACCGCCTCCGGGTGCCGAAGTCTTGGCAGCCAGTGCGGCGGTAAATTCGTCAAGAGTAGCTTGTGAGTCAAAGCGCAGACACGAAGAGTTCGTTTGCATAGGTTCCTTTACACGTATAGGCTATAAATTCTTAAAATACATCCGTTAAAAAATCCCAACAATTGTTCCATCGTCCAAGACATCAATTGCCTCAGCCGCAGGTACTTTCCCCAAACCTGGCATGGTTACAACTGAGCCGCACATAATAACAACAAAGCCAGCACCAGCAGATACATGCAATTCACGAACATGTAAATCATAGTCATTGCTGCAATCCAACTTATGTGGGTCATCGCTTAAAGAATACTGCGTTTTAGCAATACAAACACGTGCAGTATCTAAACCAAGCGCAGAAAGCTCACGAAGTTGCCTGCGACTTTTATCCGACCATACAACATTGCGCGCATGGTACCACTTTGTAGCAATTTTTTCGACCTTAGTTTGAATAGAATCAGTTGCATCATAGATTTGTGGCGTCTTAGATTGTGCCTCTGAAAGAGCACGCGTTACCGCACGAGCAAGTTCAAGGCCACCTTGAGAGCCTTGTGCCCATACGTATGTAGGTACTGCGCACACACCAAGTTCTTGACACAGATCGCTTACAAGCTGAATTTCGTGTGGATCATCGTTTGCAAAAGCATTAAGAGCTACAACGCAGGGTAAACCAGCTATTTGCCGTATGTTTTGGATATGAATGCGAAGGTGCTCAAATCCTTGCTTAACTGCGTCAATATTGGGCTTAGAAACATCGGTTGCAGCAACACCGCCATGATATTTTAATGCACGCATGGTTGCAGTTAAAACAACACAATCGGGGTTTTTCTGCAATTGCGGACAAACAATATCAATAAATTTTTCTGCACCTAAATCGGCACCAAAGCCAGCCTCGGTAATAACCACATCAGCACATTTGAGAGCAGTACGCGTTGCTATAACGGTATTAGCACCATGCGCGATATTTGCAAACGGACCTCCGTGAACAAATGCAGGAGTTCCTTCAAGAGTTTGAACTAAGTTTGGCTTTAGCACATCGCGCAGCAAAGCACACATAGCTCCAACTGCATGAATGTCTTTTGCATAGACGGGTTTATTATCATAGGTATAAGCAACCAACATAGCGCCTAAACGCTTTTTAAGATCGGCAATATCTGACGCAAGACACAACACCGCCATAACTTCTGACGCGGCACAGATATCAAATCCATCTTCGCGAGGCACACCACTTGCACAGCCGCCCAGACCATCGACAATATGCCTGAGCTGGCGATCGTTCATATCCATGCAACGCTTCCACACAATACGACGTGGATCAATGCCGAGCTTATTACCCTGCTTAACATGATTATCCAATAAAGCAGCACAAAGATTATTGGCACTTTCGATTGCATGAAAATCGCCCGTAAAGTGAAGATTAATATCTTCCATAGGACCAACTTGTGCATAGCCACCGCCTGCAGCGCCGCCTTTGATACCAAAAACAGGTCCTAGGGAAGGCTCACGCAAACAGAGTGCAACTCGTGTATTTTGGCTCGCAAGCGCATCTGCCAAACCAATAGAAATCGTTGTTTTGCCTTCGCCAAAAGGAGTTGGATTAAGGGCACTTACCAGCACCAACTTAGAAGAAGATTGCACGTGCTTCTTGGCAAAATAGTCTGAAAATACATCAACTTTAGCTTTAAAATTACCATAATGCTCAAGTGATGCCTTAGGAATATTTAACTTTTGAGCTATCACCTCAATCGGTTGAAGATGTGTGGCTTGAGCAATTTCTATATCTGACAAAAATTGAGACATAAACCCTCTTTCTACCGACTATACAGTTATTACGCCAACTTAATCGTCGTATCATACATTGACGTTTGCGTTATAACAACGTCAACCGGCCTATCATGCGCTTCAACTAAATGAAGCGCATGGAGATCGTCTACCAGCGTTTGAGCTCGGCATAATCCAACCGTAGAAACATATGCTACGCACGAAAGTTTGTCTAAGATGCGATCATAATAACCCGCACCGTATCCTAAACGATACCCAAACTTGTCAAAAACAAGGCCAGGTACAACTACAACCATAGACTTATCATAAGTTGCAACGTGCGTTATATCTATAAAGTTCGAAAACTCACACGATGGCTCAAGAATACCAAACGGACCTTTGCAAAGCGTTGATAAGTCTTGCACTCGATAAAAATCAAGGTTGTGGCAAGCCTTATTAACACGAGGCAGTATGAGCTGTTTTTGGTCTACAAGCACGCGAGCAGCAAGCGTATGGGTATCGATTTCTTCGGCGAATGAATAATACAAACACACGCTTTGAGCTTTATGATAGATAGAGCTTTGAACAAAATTTGAGATAATCTGTAAATCGGATTCATAGCGCGTTTGCGCACCAAGGGCACAGCGCACATCCTTATAATACATGCGCGCTTGCCGTTTTGCACATACGAATGAATCCATAGATACTACCCCAACTGCTGAAGTTGCGCGGATAAACTCTCTATCGTAGCATTAAGCTCTTCTACATGGGCTTTCTTCTTATCAATAACCGCCTGAGCAGCCTTTGAAATAAAGGCCTCTTGGCTGAGAAGCTCCTGTATTTTGCTGCGCTCTGAGTTAAGCTTTTCAAGCTCTTTTGAAAGGCGCGTAGCTTCGGCGCGTAAGTCAACTAAACCGCCCAGCTCAACAAAAATTTCTACGTCACCTTCGGCTGTTGCAACACAAGTTTTTGGACGCGTAAAGTTTGAGACAAGATCAAGCGATTTTAAGCGACCAACATGAATAATAAACTCTTTTTGGGCGTCAATAACCTGTGCCTTAGCTTCACTTGTCTTAACGGTAAGTGCAAGTTCTTCTTTTGGAGATAAACGATAACGAGCACGAATAGAGCGCACGGTAGAAATAAGCATCTTTGCTAGTTCAAAGTTTGCTTCTGCTTTAGTATTAACAAACTGTTCGTAATCTTTGGCATCTGGCCAGGAAGCAAGCATAAGAAATGCAGCACGATGATCGTCTATACCAGACACCGGCAACATATCCCAAATTTCCTCGGTTACAAACGGAATAACGGGATGTAGAAGTCTAAGTGCCGTATCAAGAACAAATACGAGATTGCGCTGAACTTGTAATTTTTCGTCGGCAGTACCATTGAGCAAACGACCCTTACAGAGCTCAATATACCAGTCACACACCTCATTCCAGAAAAACGACTGAATATCACGGGCATAGTCTCCAAAGGCATAGGTTTCGAGCTGTTCGGTAGTCTGTTTAACAACAGCTGCAAGACGGCTTAACATCCATGCGTCTTCCATTGTTTGAGCGCACGGTTTACCTGGAACATAGTCTTGCAAATTCATGTGCACAAAACGCGAAGCATTCCAAATCTTGGTGATAAACGAACGAGCTTGATCGGTACGCGGACTTTCTTTAAGCTGCTTGGTCTTTTTATCGATAACGGCATCAAATTTAACATCTTGGTTAGTAGTAATAAGCGTTAAAAGATTGTAGCGCATAGCGTCGGCACCATACTTGTCGATAAGATCCATAGGGTTAACGCCATTGCCCTTACTTTTTGACATACGACTACCGTCTTTTGCCAAGATCGTTGCATAAATGTACACATCTTTAAAAGGAATTTCATGTGTAAAGTAGAGCGAACTCATAATCATGCGCGCGACCCATAATGCAATAATATCGCGTGCGGTAACCAACACTTTGGTAGGATGATGTGCTTTAAGCTCGTCAGATGAAAAAGGCCACCCTTGTGTTGCAAATGTCCACAACTGAGAAGAAAACCAGGTATCCAATACGTTTTCATCTTGTGAGACATGCGAGGACGAACACTGCGGGCATACAGTCACATCTTCTAAACATGCATCTTCCCATCCACAATCAGCACAGGTAAATACGGGAATACGGTGACCCCACCAGAGTTGTCGAGAGATGCACCAATCTTTAAGGTTGTCCATCCAGGTAAGATATGTTTGCGTCCACCTACTTGGATGAAATTGAATCTCTTGCGAAGTAACAGCTTCTTTAGCAGGTGTTTTGAGCTTATCAACCGCAACAAACCATTGCTGGGAAAGCCAGGGCTCAAGCGCTGTATCACAGCGGTAACAATGCATAACCGAGTGGTTAAGATCTTCTATATGATCAAGCAAACCATGATCTTCAAACCACGAAACAATTGCCTTGCGCACTTCGTTTCTATCCATGCCCGAAAATTGTCCATAGCCGTCGACAACACATGCATGCTCATCAAAGACATTGATTTGTTCAAGATTATGTGTTTGACCCATAGCATAGTCATTTGGATCGTGCGCAGGAGTAACCTTTACAAATCCGGTTCCAAATCCTTTATCAACATGCCAATCCGAAAAAATAGGAATCTCACGATTAACAATAGGTAGCAAAACTTTTTTGCCAACAAGGCAAGCCTTTTCGTCATCTTGAGGAGACACCGCAACACCTGTATCGCCTAGCATGGTCTCGGGACGAGTGGTAGCAACGGTGATATAAGTTATATCTCCTACTGGATCGACCAGTGGATAGCGCATATACCACAGGTGACCTTTTTCATCGCGATATTCTGCCTCATCATCAGAAATTGCCGTTGTACACACAGGACACCAATTAACAATGCGTTTACCACGGTAAATAAGCTTATCATGATACCAATCAACAAAAACCTTGCGCACTGCATGTGCATACTCATCGCTCATAGTAAACTTGGGATCACTCAAATCAATAGAGCAACCCATACGCTTAATTTGTGAAACAATAGTTCCACCATATTCACGCGTCCAATCCCAGCATGCATCCAAAAACTTTTCGCGTCCAAGAGCCAGACGAGAAATTCCCTGGCTTTTAAGTTTTTTGTCTACCTTGGTTTGTGTAGCAATACCTGCATGATCGGTACCTAAAATCCAGCGTGTTGAGCGGCCGCGCATACGATTGTATCTAATATAGGTGTCTTGAATGGTATCGTCCATGGCATGACCCATATGAAGAATACCTGTGACATTAGGAGGTGGAATAACAACCGTGCAATCACCAACACCTTTGCTGCGTTTGTAGCATCCAGCTTGGATCCATTGCTCAATAAGTTTTGGTTCAACCTCTAAAGGATTGTATGTTTTTGGCATTTGCTCCACAGGGCATCCCTCTTTATGTCACGATAACCAGCAGTTAACACCTTATTGTACCTGTTTAGAAAAAGAAAAGCGTGCAAGACTTTTGTCTTTTCTTAAGCAACTTGTAATAAGTATAACCGAACATATGTTTGCTTGCACAACAAAGATACATAACCCCAGGATTAAAAAATCCGTTCACTTAAATCACACAATGCTTACCTATAAGAAAGCCCCTGGACAAACCAGAGGCATATATGCACCTATAGTATGAAGCGCGTTATGGGCGCGCGCTATGAGCGTTGCAAACGCGCGATACCAAACATGCATTACAAACGCATTACAGGCTCGTTATGCTGCACATTACTCCTTCTTAAGCGCCTTAAATAGACCATGTTTGCGCTCTTCGTGATCTTCTTCGGTAATGCGCAATGGTTGTTCGGTTCCTTCTACTGCCTCTTTAGTAACAACAACCTTTACAATAGAGAGATCAGAAGGCAAATCGAACATGGTATTTTGCAGTGTTGCTTCACATATTGCACGAAGACCACGAGCACCGGTATTACGCTTAAGCGCAAGTGATGCAATTTCGCGGAGAGCCTCATCTTTAAATTCAAGTTCAACGCCTTCAATTTCAAACATACGCTTGTATTGTTTAACAATTGCGTTTTTTGGCTCAATCAAAATTTTAACAAGATCGTCTTCCGTAAGCTCTTTAGTAGTGGTTATAACTGGAATTCTACCAATAAACTCAGGGATAATACCAAATTTATGCAAATCTTGAGGCATAACTTTACTCATAAGCTCATCTTGGTTGTCATCAACCTTACGCGCAAGCTGCGCATTAAAACCAATGCCCTTTTCTCCGATACGATCAGCAACAATTTTGTCTAATCCAACAAATGCACCACCGCAGATAAAGAGAATGTTTTGCGTGTTAATATGAATGAGCTCTTGGCTAGGATGCTTTCTACCCCCTTGTGGAGGAACGCTTGCATTGGTACCTTCCAAAATTTTAAGAAGCGCTTGTTGTACACCTTCGCCCGAAACGTCGCGCGTAATAGAGAGATTTTCTGCTTTACGAGCAATTTTGTCGATCTCGTCGATATATACAATACCCACTTCTGCGCGCGCAACGTCACCATCAGCGGCAGTAATGAGCTTAAGCAGAATGTTTTCGACGTCTTCGCCAACATAACCAGCTTCGGTAAGCGTTGTGGCATCGGCAATTGCAAAAGGAACTTCCAAAAAACGCGCAAGGGTTTGTGCAAGTAAGGTTTTACCTGTACCCGTTGGACCAAGCAACAAAATGTTACTCTTGGCAAGCTCTACTTCCTCTGGTTTAGCATCATCGTTGCGATTAATGTCTTCATCAATAGAGACATCGTTAGTCATAACGCGACGATAGTGATTGTACACGGCAACGCTCATAGCACGTTTTGCCGCCTCTTGCCCCATCACGTATTGAGACAGTTCATCATAAATTTCGTGAGGAGTGGGAAGATTATTAAGCTTCAGACCTGGATCTTTAGGCTTTTGAGTGTCCTCTTGCGGAGTCAGCCGTGCATTTGGGTTATCTGAGTAATTCTGCTCACTTTTTGAAAGTATATCGCAGCACTCGGCAATACACTCATCACATATAAAAACACCGTCGGGTCCTTGAATAAGTTTATTGGCTTGAGCACGAGTTTTACCGCAAAATGAACAAATGAAACCTTGTTCACCAGAATGCAATGCCATACAGACTCCTTACCTGCCTTAGATGTTATACGACCAAAATGTTAATAGGTATATTTGCTGCTACGTTGTCACACAAACTATTCGCGATCTCACGCGTGCAAACCTATTCTGCTTGTTCAGCACGCGATGTAATAACCTTATCAACCAAACCATAATCACATGCTTCTTGCGCACGCATGTAGTTATCACGTTCGGTATCTTGGTTGATTTTTTCAACCGTTTGACCTGTATATTGGGCCAAAAGTTCGTTCATGTGATTACGGATCCACTTAGTTTCATCTGCAACAATTTGAATATCGGTCTGCTGCCCTTGTGCGCCCGAACTTGGTTGATGAATCATAACCATAGAATTAGGGAGACACATGCGCTTGCCTTTTGCACCAGCTGCAAGCAAAACAGATGCCATAGAAGCCGCCATACCAACACAGATAGTAGAAACGTCGGGTTTAATAAAGTTCATGGTGTCTAAAATACCCAATCCAGAGTAAACTTCGCCACCAGGTGAATCGATATACAACGCGATATCCTTATCAGGGTCTTGACTTTCTAGATGAAGCAGCTGTGCAATAACCAAATTAGCTGAATCACGAGTAATAGCTTCACCCAAGAAAACAATACGGTCGTTTAACAGGCGAGAAAATATATCATAGCTACGCTCACCGCGAGGCGTTTGTTCGACAACATATGGAATAAGCGGTGTTGCTGTTGGAGTAATCATACATTCCCTTCCGGTTGAAAAATGCGCTTCGAGAAGAAGACCCGAAGCGCAAAGCGTACGCCAATAAGAACAAAATATTACGCTATACTCACGCTATATTTGTTTTAATATAGCACGACCTACATGTACATAAACAAACTCTTTATTCTTAGTTGCTCTACGTAGTTTACTTTTCAGTCTTAGCAGTCTTTTTTTCGGCAGCTTTTGAAGATGCTTTATCAGCAGACTTTTTAGAAGTTTTCTTAGGTGCTTTTGCCTTTTTTTCTGCATCTTTGTTTGCTTGAGCAACCTCATCAACAACTTCTACGCTTGCATTCTCAACAAGCCACTTAACAGCCTTGCTTCTACGGATGGATTCACGAATTGCAGGCATTTGACCGTTTTTCTTGAATTGATCCATCTGCTTTTTATAATCTTTACCAACGCTTTTGAACTCTTCTTCTACATCAGCTTCGGTTGCCTCCAAATTAAGCTTATTGGCAATGGCGTTAAGTGCCAAAGACTGACGAGCACGCTCTTGTGCTTGTACGTGAAGATCCGCTAAGAAGTCATCAGACTTGATACCACGTGAAGCAAGATACATATCAAGTGTTGCACCTTGACGTTGCAGCTGGCTTAAGAACTCGTTGGCAAGCTCAGAAAATACTTGCTTTTGATAATCTTCAGGAACCTCATCAAGTTTGAGATGTTCACCCATAGCCTCTACAACACGATCTTCTTTAAGAGAAGGCAAGGAAGTTTTCTTATCGTTTTCGATCTCTTCTTTAATAGCATCACGAAGCTTCTCAACGGTATCAAATCCCATTGATTTTTTAGCAAACTCATCGGTAAGCTCGGGTTTCACAGCACGCTTAAGAGTTTTAAGCGTAACGTTTACCTTAACAGGAGTTTCTTTTTTGTCCTCTTTACGAACCCAAGAAATTTCTTTGCTTTCATCAAGCTTCATGCCAGTAACGCCTTGGGCAAACTCTTGAGGAATATACGGACTATCAAGGACAAATTGACGCGCTGAACCCTCAAACTCTGGAAGACCTTCGATGTTTTTAACATCTAATACAACAACGCTCGACTCAGTTGCTTGCTTAGCATCCTTATCTTCTTCGTAAGTTGTGTTATACGATAAAAGCTGATCAATTTGACGATCGATCTCGGCGTCAGTTGCATGCTCTGGAGGCATGGTAATAGAAGGAGCGTCATAGGTATCAAGCTCGCACACAGGAGGAACGCTCACAAGAGCCTCTACCGTAAAGTCTTTATGCTCTTCTACCAATTTTGGATCTTCGCCGTAATCAGGCTTGCTGATGGCAACAATATCAAGCTCATCAAGCATTTGCGGTTGTACGTTTTGAATAAGATCCTCGGTTGCCTGCGCAAACACAGCTTGTTTACCAACAATACCGTTAATTACAGGACGAGGAGCACGGCCTCTTCTAAAGCCTTGAAATGCATATTTTTTTGCAATGTCTTTATATGCACCGTCAATCGCTGCGTCGACATCGGTTGCGGATACAGTTACAGTAATTTTGACCTTATCATTTGAGGTCTTATCAGCAGTGGCAGTGATATTCAAGGTTCCTCCAGTATTCCTTATGCCTGTATGGTGTGACAGACAACTTATTTCTCTATGTTGGTGCGAGCGAAAGGACTTGAACCTTCACGAGTACAATACTCACCAGATCCTAAGTCTGGCGCGTCTGCCAATTCCGCCACGCTCGCAAACTAACATACAACTTATGCATGATACCAAAGCTTACACCTTAAGGTAGACATTAATTGTATCTTTCCATAGAGTTTCTTAAAAAATATAAAATTCTATAGGTACTTTGCAAAAAACGATAGACGTCTTAAAAGCATAGTACACACCCAAGAGCACACAACACTTACCAAAAGCAACATAAGCTGAAATACTAATACCTGAAACATATCTGCTTGCTCAAAAAAACTTGTCTGAAACAGTGCCACATAACGAACAAGAGCTTGAATCCAAACAACATGAAGCACGTAGATACCAAAACTATATGATGCTAAAAATCGGATGAGCACGGTAAACCTCTGACACCAGAGACTTTGTATGTTTGCATGTTGGCAAACGCGTTGTGCAAGTGACTTAGCGGCAATGCAAATCCCTGCACTATACACAAACATCAAGCTGCTTTGAGGCATAAAGAACATATCATAGTCATACACAAACAAAACAACCATTCCAACTGCCGAGACAAGTGCGCCAACATAATAAAGTACTCGATTATCATTTTCTTCAAAAAACAGATAGTACCCTGCTACAAAATAGAGCAATTCATAGCTCAAAGGCATATATGAAATAATGTCGATGTGAGTGATTGAAGCAATATTGGGCAATACCATAAGCGTAATCCACATTACCATAAGTGCCCATTTATGTTGTTTTGGGCTTGTAGCCTGCAAAACAATACGTAATGGCATAACAAGTGCATATAAACCTATGAGTTTGTACAAAAACCAAAGATGATCCCAGCTTTGACCTGTAAGAGTTTTTAGAATTGCTTGCATGATCAAATCCACAGGCGAAGTAAACCCCGTTGCGGCTACTTTAATCATGCTAAAGCACAGACCAATCGTAGCTAAAATAGCTACAAGGCGCACAATATGATGAACAACTTTTTTTGAAGTAACGCAGCGTTGCGGGTGCAGCATTAAAGCGCCTGAAATCATAAAAAATAGTGGCACAGCCCAGCGAAAAAGGACGACCGCGGCCCCCGATTCAACTATCATAAGTGCTTGTGTACTTGACGAAAGTGTAGAGAGATTTGCAATTGAAATAATACAATGCAAAGCTACCACGGCAAACGCAGCCAACACACGCAGCACGTCAAAATACAGGACATGTTCAAATGTGTTTGCGCGCGCGGTTTGCGCGAGCGTGGACGATGTAAGCAACGCTGGGCTGTGCTTTGATTTTTCTCGATAAGAACTTGTCATACGCGTAGGTTCTATTTATGTGACGCAAGAAAAGATTGAACTTCGTCAAACGTAGGCATAGCATCTTGCGCGCCTAATTTTGTTACACAGAGTGCAGAAGTTGCCATCGCGATTTCCATAGTTGTATCAAAAGAATTATCATACGACAAACACGCAGCTACCGCGCCTAAAAATGCGTCACCTGCCGCTGTAGTGTCAATACAGTTAACCTCAAATGCAGGGCGCGTAACAACTTCATCAGCTGTTTTTGCAACAGCACCTTGAGCTCCAAGTGTCAGAATTGTTTGTTTAACACCTTTTTGAGCAAAAAAATTAAGTGCAGATAGACGATCTTCTTCACTGTTAGGCTGAATACCAGAAAGCGTTGCACACTCAGACTCATTGAGACACAACAAATCAATAGTTTTATACATATCGTCGTCTATAGGAAGCGCAGGAGAAGGATTACAGATGGTAAACAAACCTTTTTTACGCGCATATGCCAAAGAAGCTTTTATCACTTCGGGCAAACATTCAAACTGCGTTAAGAAAATATCCCCTGGTTCTGCAAGCGTGTCGAGCGTATCTTGTACCTCGTCAAACGTAACACAAATATTCGCGCCAGGATCCACTACAATGCGGTTGTCATCTTTTGAGCGCAATATAAGCGCACTACCAGTAGCAACATCGCTGCTGGTCCGAATTCTTGAAGTACGCACGCCATATTCTTCTAATCCAGCAATCCGAATAGATCCTAAGCGATCACTGCCCACTTTACCAACCATATACGTTTTTGCACCAAGGCGAGCAGATGTAACTGCCTGATTGGCACCTTTACCACCACCAGTAAGTACAAAGGTACTTCCAAGTACTGTTTCGCCTTGTTGTGGCATACGAGTGCAGCTTACTGACATATCGGTGTTGATACTTCCAAAAACAATAACGTTATGCATATAATTTACACCTGCCCCTGTTATTTCATTTCTGCTTAGCACCTCAAAAACACGTACATCTTGTTCTTAGCATACGTGAATTTTTAATAGTGTCTTATTATATCTCTTAGTGATAGTTGCGTAGCGTCAGTTGTATAAAATATTCCAGATTTTTTAACTATTCACGAACGTTGTGATTCATAAGTCTTTGGTACATAAAGTCATTAGCCTGAAGCTCTATCGTATCGTCTAGCGGCTCAAGCTCTTGGCAAATACCACGACGCGCACACGCAGTACGCAAAAGAAAGTCGGCAACACCGGGATTTTTTGGGAAAAGTGGCCCGTGAATATAGGTTCCTAGAACATGCTTATATAAGCAGCCTTCGTATCCAGTTTCACCATCATTTCCGTGCCCGTATTCTACCACGCCTAAAGGCGTAATATCAGCAGCTAGATGTGTTCTTCCCCCGTGATTTTCGTATCCAACTATGGGGTGCGTACATATAGAACTTTTAATTGCAATATTGCCAATAAGGCGCGGTGTTCCACGATCGGTATATAAATCAACAAGTGAGAGTCCTTTGATTTTTTCGTCATCAAGCAAATAATAATGTCCTAAAAGTTGATAACCACCGCACACCGCAGCTAGAACGCCGCCATCTTCTACGTATGAGGCAAGCTCATCACGAAACGTTTGCAAAGCTGAACAGACAATTTTTTGTTCGCGATCAGATCCACCGCCAATAAACACTATGTCTGCAGACGAAAGTGTAATGCTATCTCCCACGTGGACTTCTACAATCTCAAATGGAATATGACGCTGTTTAAGACGATGTGCAAGCACCAGCATATTACCTGAATCTCCATAAAGATTAAGTAGTTCGGGGTACATATGTACAATACGTAACGTTTGCATAAATACACGCTTTCTATCGTAAAAACTGAGCGTCTAAAGTTAGAGCGCAAGAAGCACGCGCGAAACTACTGCGCAGTACAGAGCTGCTCCAAACGCGCTTTAACAGGCCAAAGAGCAGAATAATTAGTAAGAACATAAAGAACTCTATTAGGATAGTGCTTAGAAATAGTAGCTAATACTTCATCTATTGACGTTGTGCATTCAGACGAAAAGCCTGCATATTTAAGACGAACTTGCATATCATGGCGACGCGTACCGCCGCACAAGAGTACGGGCTTATCCTCGGAGGAGAACCGTTCAAAATCAACATCCCACAACCACGATACGTCTTTTCCATCGTTAAAATTATCATTTATGCAGATATAAATAACTTTCTGGCGCGGATCTTCTTGCAACAGGGAAATGTTTTGGTTAAATCCCGTTGGATTTTTTGCAAGATTCAAAACAAGAGGAATTCCTTGATAGGTAAAGTGCTGTAATCGACCATTTTGGGGATGATATGCATTAAGCACGTTTAAGAAAGCTTCATCGGAAATACCTGTCTCGTGCGCAATATAATAAGCCGCAAGAAGGTTGTATACCATATACAAACCACCAAACGACGCAGAAATTTGAGCTGTATGTTGATTGATGTGCGCACAAAACTTAACACTGTTTTGTTCAAGCTGAATATCGTCTGCATAACAGTTCAGCTGCGGACGCGCAAAGGTGCAGTTAGGGCAACTAAACGCGCCAAGTTGTGCATAACTACGATAGGTATACGTAAGCTCTGTTCCACACAACTGGCAAAAACGAGCCTCGGGAACACGATCAGCAGCTCGGTGTAAATCTTGGTTGATACCAAAGTACACAACGTTAATATGCAGACGCTGCGCAGACTGAGCCACGCCTACTGTAAGAGGATCATCACCACAAACAACAAGCGTTGTAGAGGGCGACGCCTCAAGTGCGCGAACGATAGTTTGCTGAACGCGTTCTATTTCGCCACAGCGGTCAAGCTGATCACGAAACAAATTAAGTAATACAAGAAACTTCGGTTTAACTGCAGGAACAATATTGATAGAAAAAAGTTCATCCGACTCTAATACGCAAGCAACACCGCTGGCGGCGTCCAAAAGCGCAGACGCTATGCCTGCTGGCATATTTGCTCCCGCCCGATTGCAAACTACCTGCGGAAAAGAAGAATCAAATGCCGAGGCAATAATATTCGTTGTAGTTGTTTTGCCATTAGTTCCGCATACAACAACCGTATGTTTGCCAAAAAGGCGTGCTTTATGTGCTAGAAAATTTTTATCAATGCCAAGCGCTACCCTACCTGGAAGCTGAGATGCTTTTCGATGAAATACACGACGTAACAATGTGCGAGCGCTGCGCGCACAAAACGCGGCAAAATATGTCTGTAACACGTATAACTAACCTCTTTATAATCATTAAAACGATATTCACACATTGCTGTGCTGGCGTTAAAACTAAAAACTGATTCGCAAGGCGCGCATAAAGAAACGCACATGTGATATTGCTTCACGCCTTCAACAATTTATGCCGATATATGCTTTTCTTCATCGCTGTTTAACGTGAGTGCATGCTCTTTTGTCATATCTTGAGCCTCGTATTCTTCAGGTGTTAGAACATCTTCGATACGAAGATTAACACCAGCAACGCTCAGCCCTGTCATTTCCATAACTTTACTAACAACTGCCTCTTTAACATCCTCAAACACCTGTGGTGCATACGCACCGTATTTAATGAGAACCGAGATATTAACTCGTACCGATGCATCATGAGTGACTTCAACGGTAACGCCTTTACGCGCGTCTGACGCGCCTAACACATCTTGTACGCGATTAAACCAGCTGCCTTTCATGCCTACAACGTCTTTTACGTCGCGCATTGCAATAGCAACAATTTTCTCAATAACACCATTTGAAAATGTCAGCGAATCTTGAGTATCATCTTCAACATCGTCGGTTAACTCAGCGCCATCGTCGGAGGTAACCTCGCTCGTTTCTGCAGGTGTTGCTGCATGAATGTTGTTTGTATAAGCTTCATTTGTACGAGGCGTACCAGAAGTACCCTCTTCAGCACTTTTCTGAGTATCGAGAACATCCTGTGAAGTGACAAAAGTATCGACCTTTTGATTCCCCAATGTATCAACTGTATCTTCAGACGTTTTATCTGCCGAATTTTGAGCCAAAGGATGATCGGTAAACTCAACGTTTAATGTAGGCGATACGTCTTGGGTACTTGTATCAAGACACGCAGATTTTTGATCTTTCATAATATGAGTCCTTTCGTACAGGTAAAACAGGGTGTAAGCTTAATTTCTGTTATCTTTGAATAACTTTTGAACAAGAGACAAAATCTTGGGATTTCCGTCGACATATTGACCAATTGCAATACCTAAAGCAATGCAAAAACCTATTAAAAGTGTACGAAATAGACCAATAGAAAAAATAAGCAATGCAACAAGAAGACCAACAGCAGCTCCTATACATGCATGCTCACGACCTTTAACATAAGCAGCGCATACGCGCGTAAACTCATTAAACGTTGCGTTTTCCACCGTAGGTGCACCATGTGTTGAAGCGTCTTGAGTAGAAGTATTAGTATGGTCATTTGCCTGCGCTTTATCTACAGATACATCAACGCGTGCAGACACTTCTTTTTGGGCGTGTACGTTTTGGGCGTGGGCAGTTTCATCAACAATCGTTGTACGACTTTCATTCTTTTTCATGATTTATTGCCTTTCACGCTGGACAGACGTTGTTAAAGACGACGAAGATGAAGCAGCACGCTCATCTTTTGACGTCTGTAAACCTGTTGTAGGATGAGATGTAACCGTAGTGCTTTGAGATACTATCATGGTGCTTTTATGCACTTGATCTTGTGAACTTTTTGAACCAAAATTCTGCGAAGGAACATCATCTGAATTAGAAGAAGTATCAGAGGCTCCGTAATGCGAAATAGGAACGGTAATACCCGATGATTTATGCAGGAGCTTTGTATGTATAGGACGCTGCACATCGGCAGATACCGTAAAAGTATCTGCATCGTCCAATGTATGAGGAACATCGGTGGAATCTACATCAGTATCAGCCACATTTGACAAAGGTTCGGTTGATACAGGCGCCACAAGATCCTCATCACTCACCGAGACATAATTCTTTGCTTGAGCAAATTCTAAGTTAATAGAATCTATGTGATTACCAACAATAACCGAAAGTCCTGCATAGAGCTTGCTTTTAAGCTCATCTGATGCCGTAAGCAAATCTTCGGTTTCTTCGGGCTGAATACGCGCATTTACACGAATATGGCCGTATTTAGCTGATTTTACGTAAAGCCGAACCACACAAAAACGTCCGTCTTCTTCGATCACATGTTTTGCTTGAGACTCTATAGCACGAAGCGATACGGTAATTTTGTTGTCTTTAGCTTTGGAAATAATGACCACTTTACGGTTACGTGTAAAAATAGCACGCAAAAGCATAATGACACAGCCAAAAACTATGATAAAAGGAGCAATTTTCATGAGCTGTTGGACAAAGGACAGTCTAAACACATAGAGAGTATATGTTGATGTAACATCATAAGAGGCAGCAAGCCATGAACCAAAAAAGAATATGCCTGTCAATGCATATATCAGCATGCATAATCGCTTAAAAATTCCCATACAAGCCCCTTTACACTCTTTATTGATGCATGAACACCGTGTACTTGTAATAGTTTAACAAAAATCCTACCTGAACAGTAATATTCACGTAGGATTTTATACCATAATTTTACGTACCAAATAATCTCGATGCAGCAATCGCAGCCGAAATAAAACGATCAAGCTTCTATTCTTCTGCCTCAAGTTCAGCCAAAACTTCGTCGGAGACACACATAGCAGCGTAAACGTTCTGAACGTCATCTAATTCTTCCAAGCGATCTACAAGACGTTCAACTTTTTTAGCGTCAGCAGCGTTTAAGTCGGTGGGGTTATTGGCAACCATAGTAAGCTCGCTACCTTTTACCTCAATACCTTGCTCTTTAAGAGAAGCCTCAACCGATTGCATTTTATCGTAAGCGGTATAGATGAGCCATTCTTCTCCCTCATCTTTGTAATCTTCTCCACCTGCCTCAGCAACGGCCATCATAAGCTCGTCCTCATCGGAACAAGCCTCTTTAGTTACTGCGATAGAACCTTTGCGCTCAAATTGGAATGCAACAGAACCTGAGGTACCAAGATTGCCGCCAGCATGAGTAAACGCAGAACGAACATCAGCAGCTGTACGATTAAGGTTATCGGTAAGGCACTCAACATAAAGTGCAACACCTGCAGGACCATAGCCTTCGTAGGTGACTTCTTTATAAACTACAGCATCGGCACCAGTACCAAACGCTTTATCAATAGCAGCCTGAATACGAGCATTAGGCATAGAAACCATACGAGCACGTGCAACAGCGGCAGCAAGAGCTGCGTTATTCTCAGGATTTGGATCTCCACCATTTCTTGCAGCAACGGTAATATTACGCGAGTGCTTGGAGAAAAGCGCCGAGCGTTTTGCGTCGATAGCTGCTTTTTTATGCTTAGTGGTAGCCCACTTTGAATGTCCAGACATGCACGTCTCCTTTAATAAATTGCATAGAAATCAGTGTGTACGTGTTTGACGTACTTATACATAATAGACCTAAGTTGAAAACATGAAAAGTATTCAATCTAGATTTCATTATTAAACAAGATTTTATGAAATTTGGTTATGGCAATCGTAAGGTTTTGTTTCTTTACAAAACCTGTCACTTTTTTGTCACATGAGAATTTGTTGGTGTATCGGTCACAACCTGTCACACCAGTTAAACACGGTAATTCACACTTTTTCACACTGAGCGCCATTGATGAATTTTTACGTATTAAAATGTTTGTATTTCTGCAGGTAAACTAGGGTAAAAAGCAAGAAAAAAATGGTGGAGATGAAGGGAGTCGAACCCTCGGCCTCTGCCTTGCGGAGGCAGCGCTCTCCCAACTGAGCTACATCCCCATGCCGCATACACTGAGCACAAACATGTTTGCGCGCGTTTGAATGTGCACAAACCCCATTGGAGCTTAGTACGGTGTATATTCTTACAGGAACAAACGACTCTGTCAATAATTGTACGCATATGCCAAAAAGAACCATAATCAACATAAGTCGTAATAAAACAAAATCTATGATGAAATCAGCACTTTGTACATACACAGCGTAATTAAATAAATAAAATTGTTACATTCCCTATAACAATTCTCATTTATTCAGTTTATTTTCAAAAATACGCTACTATATTTTTTATACAAATGTTTCAGATTTTAACGTTGAAAGGATAGATCTATGAAACATAGAATCACCCCCCCCTGTGGATAATAGGTGCTCTCTTTATTGCACTGAGCGCATTTGTGAGTCTGCCGATTTCGGTATTTTTTACACAATCAGCACTCGCAGACCAAGTTATTCCTAACGAAGGAGACGACGGCAACGCACATTGGGCATGGGACGAAACCACTAAAACAATTACCGTTACCGCTAAAGATGGCACTGATGGTGTGATGACTAAAAAGAGTTACCCAGTGCGTCTTAAAGCTGGTGGTTTTTCTAATTCTTCATCGCTTGATTATGGATGGCGCGTCTATCATCTTCCCGAAGCTGAACACATCAAATTTGTACAAAATGCACAAGGTACTCCTGTTACTGTTAAAGTAACAAATAACAATCAAACAGAATTCCAAAAGTTTTTTGGTGACGCTAAAAATGATGAAAACAAACGTACCGAAAACTATTGCAGAGCTGTAAATCTTAAAACAGCTGATCTTACCGCACTTAAGTGCGATGTTTCAAATATGCCAGCTGACGTTCTATTAGATTACGGAAGATTTTTTGGTCGTTGCCATAAACTCGAAGAAGTTATTTTAAGCAATAATACGTTTGGAAATGATCACAAGAAAAATTTTCAAAAACTCTTTGCAGATTGTAACAACCTTAAGCACATCTATGGTGCTACTTACGATAAACAAAGCAATTCATGGACGATCGACAAATCAGAAGACACCAGCGGTGTAAAATACCTCAATGATACTAATGCATTAAGCACGGAATATATGTTTATGAATTGTACATCGCTTACCTCATTTAATGCGTCGCTTTTCCCCAATAAATTAAAGTCGCCCATCTATACGTATTATATGTTTAAGGATTGTATCGGGCTGACAGAACTTAAACTTACAGGTGTTACCTGCGAAAACTCAACAGACATGGAAGCAATGTTTGCGAATTGCAGCCAAGTTCCCACTTTTGATCTCTCATCGTTCAATACAGCAAAATGCACATGTATGAAATGGACGTTCTTCCACTGTGGCACTACAAAAGAACTTGACTTATCAAGCTTTGATACCTCTAACGTTACCGATATGGCAGGCATTTTCCAGCATTCAAATTGTCTTGAGAAAATTATTCTCTCAAAGAAATTTAACACCAGCAAGGTCAAAACTATGGAAAGCATGTTTTCTGGCGTTATGGATGAAAGCCCCAGTGCTCCCAACGCAGGAAATTTTGTACTCAAAGAACTTGATGTATCAAACTTTGATACAACTAACTGCGAAAACTTTAATAATATGTTCTCGGGTCTGCGTGCACTTGAAACGCTTAAACTTGGCGACAACTTTGCCACAAATGGTGAGCGTCAAGCAATGAAAGATACGTTTGCAGGCGATACAGCTCTTAAAGAATTAACCGTTGGTAAACCATTTGAATTCAAATATGACTGTGCGCTCCCCGAGCCAAACTTTGGTAAAGCAAAATGGACGCGTAAAGGCGCTCCTCTTGGTAGCTTTACTTGGACTTCAAAGCAACTTGTTGGTCATGATAATGTAGCAAGTATCTATGCTCCAAATGCAACAGCCGATGGAGAAAATGTCGTAATGCCTGGTACTATAGTTACTACTCCCAACCTACGGAAAATGACCTTTAATTTAGACGGTGGAACACTTGCAGATGTGGATTCATATAAACCTTGTGCTGAAAACACGTTTAAGCACGAAACACAAAAACTAGAGTGGTTAGTTCCTGAAGGTACAACAATTGCAAAGCCCACAAACCCAGTAAAAGATGGTCATACATTTGCGGGTTGGAAAGCTCGTCTGAGCAATGCCGAGAACCCCGTGCTCAGCTCATATGATCTTACATGGAAATTTGCCGATGCGGCAGATGCAGCAAGTGTAATGAATGGGGATCTTGAACTTACAGCACAATGGAATAAAGACGAGGGAACAGGCACAGATAACCCTACTACAAGCGATTCAGGTACCCAAACCGATACTTCAACTGGTACTGACACGGGTACACAAACTGATAATACTGGCACAGGAACCGATACTGGTACACAAACTGAAGGGACTGGTACGGACACCGACAACCATAACGCGACTAACAACGATAACTCTCACAATCCGACAAATGACGGAAACACCGATTATAAGAACGACAATACAAATACTGACAAAGGCGCGCAAATCGGCCAAAAAGATCTCCCCTCAACAGGTGACAATCTGTTTGGAACAGCTCCTTGGGCAGGATATGTGCTGTTATCGCTGGTACTTGGAGCATTTGGCGTATCATCCGCAGTTCGCGCATACCAGCAAAGGTAAGCTCACGCTCATAGACAAGACTTATCTATGCCTCATGCATAGCTAAATACTAAACCCACTTCAACTGTAAAAGGTACGAAGTGGGTTTATTTATACACAAGCAGGTAGTATGGATCAGAAACGCCGACAGCGCACACTCGGCGCATTGCTTTTGTAAAACGCTTACGCATGTACCAGCTTATGCATGCACCAGCCACACCAAACGCGCACGCAGACATATAAAAACTTTGTTCAGATGATACTGATGCTCCGTACGTGGTAAGCTTATATATTATGTTTTTTAAGCTCCATAAGAATGAATGAAAATAAAGGAATATCAATGGCAATTCAATACGAACAAGCACATTTTGAAGCGGCATATGGAACAGCTCAACAATTACCTGCCTCCACAACGCCCGAAATCATTTTTTGCGGGAGGTCAAATGTTGGCAAGTCGTCGCTCATCAATAAATTGCTCAAACGCAAAGCGCTTGCACGCACCAGCAGTCAGCCTGGTAAAACGGCAAATATTAACTTTTTTAATGTTGATGGCATTCGTTTTGTAGATTTGCCCGGATACGGGTTTGCAAAGGTTTCAAAAGCAGAACGTGAGCGTTGGTCAAGCCTGATCAGCGGCTATTTTGAGGATAATCGAAGCTTTAATTTAGTCATATGTTTGGTAGATATACGAATCGATGCGCAGCAGCTTGATAAAGACATGCTTAGCTATGTTATACACGAAGAACTCCCCTACGTTGTGGCTTTTACCAAAGCAGACAAGCTTACACACTCTAAGGCTTTAGCTGCTCGAACAAAGCTCTGCAAGGCACTAGAAGTTCCTCAAGATAAAACCATCATTACCTCGGCAGAAACAGGAGAAGGTATGGCAGATCTTAGACGCTGTATCGAAGAACATGCGCTGAGCTGATAAACGGGTTATGCAAATCAGACAAACCATGCAAACTAGATGCGCAAGAGATTATAAGTAAGGACACGATGAATACCATGTCAACAATAAACAAAGACGACAAAGCAGGCAACGAAGGCAAAGCTGACAACGGGCAAAACATGCAACACAGCACGTATGATGCGCAGGCTATGAATACACATGAAAATAGCGCCAGTGATACGCGATCAGATGAAGTTTTTCGCACAGAAGAAAAGCATCTGCACGACGTGTATGCCAAACTCGTCCAAGAGAAAAAGACCTTAGAAACACAGATGACTAAAGCGCACGAGCGCGCGCAAAAAGATCTTAAAGAAATGTCAAGCGAAGTTCGCCAAAACTTTGGCTCAGATGACGAAGCAATGGAAACCTATGCTGCAATTGAAACGCTTAACGCTGTTATAGACGTTTACAATCAAAAACACGATTTTGACGCGGATCGTCTTAAACGCATTGACACCCTTTTGTTGCAGCCGTATTTTGCCAAAGTTGTTTTGCAAATGCGCGCTGGTCGTCCGCCGCAAAGCGTGTATATTGGAGCCGCTGGTATTACCGATGAGCACCGTATTCCTTTGGTTGTTGATTGGCGAAGTCCCATCGCGCAAACCTACTACAATCAAGAAAATGGGCTGATTACATACGAAGTTAATGGTAAAAAACGCCAAGTGACACTTAGTTTGCGCCGACAATTTGATATTGTGCGCGATTGTTTGCGCGCATATTTTGATTCGGACATCGCTATTGAGGACGCTCTTTTGAAGCAAGCACTTGCTCGTCGGCACTCAGAAAAACTTCAAGCAATTACCGCCACGATTCAGCGTGAACAAAACAAAATTATTCGCTACAAAGATGTAGAGGCTCTGCTTATTGATGGTATTGCAGGATCGGGTAAAACTTCGGTGTTGCTGCAGCGCATAGCGTATCTGCTGTACCAGCAAAAGGATACACTCAGCAGTAAGGATATTTACTTTTTTGCGCCCAATGATGTTTTTGCTCAATATATTAATATGGTTTTACCTCAGCTAGGAGAACAGAATCCACAAACGTTTACGTGGAAATCATTTATAGCACGTCTTGGTCTTTCTACCTATGGAAGCGGTGTGGCAACCACCATCGAAGACCTGCATGATCTTGAGCACATGCTTTCGCATATACAAATTAATGATAAAGATATTCAAGAAATAAAGTGCCGCGACACCGTACTGCTTAAAGTGGCAAGCATTAAATCGGCACTCGAAAAATTTGGCGCTATCGGATGGAATCGCAAGCGTATTGCCCTTGTCAAAGACGAACTACATGCGCGACTTGACAGACGTATTACTGCACTGGCTCAAACAGAAGATTTTCAAGACGCGCTTTGTGAACTTGACGTAGAGCAGCAAATGCAGATTTTTAATGCAATCATTGCTCCGCAAACCGCAGAAGACACCTTAAAATACGCGCGTATCTACGCTCATTATTTGTATGACGAGGCACATGAGGCAATCGAATGTGTGAGTTGGCTTAATTTTGCTCATATTGCACAACACAATCTTACCCATGAGCACCCTACATCAGTTGAAATATATTATCTTCACCTGCTGTTATGTGATAGTACGTTTAAGGGCGCGCGGTTTGTAGTTATCGATGAGGTGCAAGATTACACGCCAGCGCAACTCTATGTGCTCACACAAACGTTCCACGGTGCGCATTTTATTTTTGCAGGTGACGAGCGACAAGCGCTTACTATCAATCGCAGTAGCTTTTCCGATATCGAGCGCGTCTTAGCACACACTAATATTACATACAAACACATGTTCTTGTCAACAAGTTATCGCTCCAGTAAAGAAATTACAGATTTGTTTTGGAGTATTTTTTCGGCGCGCGAAGGTACCGACATAGTATCGGTGCAGATGGAAGGCGAAAAACCGCATTTTATAAGCTGTGATGAACGTGATACCAAAGCCTATGTTGAAAGCTTACAAAATTTGGTAGATGCACGAGATCCACAGGAATTATGCGCCATCATTACCCGTGAAGAACGCGGCGCAAAATGGCTTGCACAGCGCTTGCACGACGGAGCTCACGCGATTACACGCATCACCGCAAACAGCATTTTGCCACAGCATGGCATAGTTATCATGAACTTAAAACTTGCCAAGGGCCTTGAATTTGATCATGTCATTTTAGCTGACGCACAAAGCGCCAACTATCCTTGTGATACAGAGGAAAAAGAAGACGTGTCGCGCAGGTGCTTATACACCGCCCTATCGCGCGCAACACATCGTGTGGATATCGTATCACAGGGAATGCTCACGCCTCTTTTGTGCAAAAATGACCAGGAAACCAAGTAAGTTTTTTATATAGCATCGCATACTTTTCCCAAAGAGAACGAGCTTAGTGTGCGTATAAAATCGTAAACATCATAATGTATATGCAAACTGCCGGTAAAAGTTTACCGGCAGTTTTTGCGTGTTACTCGTTTTTATACAGTTCCTTCAGGCGAACAAGATGTTCCCAGCGCTGCATTGCAGACTCTTCGTTTTTCTCAAACAACTCATCTGCTTGATCGGGGAACTCGCGCGTCAGGCGTGCATAACGAGATTCGTTCATAAGGAACTCTCGATACCCACCCTTAGGCTCTCTTGAATCCAACGTAAACTTACGACCCTTAGGAGCCGCAGGATTAAAGCGGAACAAGTTCCAATATCCACAATCAACCGCACGTTTCATTTCGTTTTGGCAGTTAGCCATGCCACCCTTAATAGAATGCATTTCGCAAGGAGAGTATCCAATAATCAACGATGGACCATCGTAGGCCTCGGCTTCTGCAACAACCTTAAGTGTTTGGGCAGGATTTGCACCCATTGCAACTTGAGCAACATAGACATACCCATAGTTCATTGCAAGCTCACCTAAAGGCTTTTTGGAAACTTTTTTACCACTTGCAGCAAATTGTGCTACCTGACCAAGATTAGATGCTTTAGATGCCTGACCACCTGTATTGGAGTACAGCTCGGTGTCAAAGACAAAAACGTTTATGTTGTGACCCGATGCAAGAACATGGTCAAGACCGCCAAAGCCAATATCGTATGCCCAGCCATCGCCACCAAAGATCCAGAACGATTTCTT